>NZ_JAIEFA010000082.1 GCF_029067145.1 Helicobacter sp.
TCAACTGCACTTTTTGGATTCATTGTTGTAACTCCTTTTGATTTGAGGTTTGAATGAAGTGGAATTATGGCATAAAAATAATTTAAATTAAACAAGCCAAAGGCAAAATTTCACAATGGAATCGCAAACTTAAGGGCGAGATATAAGATTATAGATTGCTTCGGCTTCGCCTCGCAAGGACGGAAAAGCAAGCTATCATTGCGAGCCGATTTATCGGCGTGGCGCACACTGCGAGCAGTTTGCCCGCTTTAAGCTGCAAATCTATAATTTAGCATAAAGCAAGCATATAATAGAATCTTAAATTTTAAAAAGGAATAGATATGCAAATTTTTATTGCTGGAAGCCATACAGATGTGGGGAAAACCTCTGTCAGCGCGGCATTGTGTTACGCATTTGGTTTGGATTATTTTAAACTCGTTCAAGCAGGCACTCCAACAGACAATCAAAGAATCCAAAATTTAACGCCCGCAACTAAAATTTATCCTAGTGGCATTACCTTGCAAACTCCCGCTAGTCCTCACATCGGTATGCAAAAAGAAAAAATATCCTACAATGGGCTAAGGATTCCATTACCTAAATCAGAAAATTTACTCATTGAGAGTGCGGGCGGGCTTTTTACCCCATTGGACACTCAAAAATGTATGATAGATTTTTTGAGCACACACCGACTGCCTTGTATTTTGGTTGGTGCGTATTATCTTGGCGGAATTAATCATATTTTACTAAGCATTGCGACATTAAAAGCACGCGAGATTCCGCTTCTTGGGCTAATTATCAGCAAAGAACAAAATTCTACAATGGACGCCTTTATAAAGTCTTATACGCAAGTTAGAATCGCGCACTTCGCGACTTATTCCGATAGAGAGACTTTTCAAGCAAATGCCAATGAACTAAAAGAGGAAATGCAGAATCTTAAAATGATTTAAAAACACGAAAAAGGCATATTTTAAGAGATAAAACGCTAAAATAGCACAAAAATTTATGAAGGTCCGATATGAAATTTAGACTCGCACATGCACCTTATATTGGAAATAAAATAGCATTAGATTTATCCACCTGCGGTTTTGTAAATGTTTTACACGGATTAGAGGGGATTGCAAAAGTCGCGCAAAAATTCATTGAAGCAAATATCCAAGAAGAAGCAAACATAGAAGAAAAAGCAAGGGAAATTTTGGAAGAAAATTTAGATGAAATTGAATTTATGCGAGCCGATGAACACCAACTTTTTTGGAAAATCAAACAAAAATTAGCAGAAAATGAAAATTTTATTTTGAGCTTTGAAGACCGCTACAATCATCTTGCGCACAAAATCCTTGATGAGCTTTTTGAAGAAGATTTGATTGATTCTGCCACCTCTGAAACGCGAATTGTCAATGTCATATTCAAAGCCATTAATAGTTATTCAAGAATCTACAATGAAGTAGAAGAAATCGTGCAAGAACGCATTGCAAACTACAAACGCAAAATAGTCTTTGGCAGCGAAGAATACGATTTGATTTTTGACAAACTCTACCAAGAGGAGCTCAAAAAGAAAGGATTTCTGTGATGACATCTCCACGAGATAAACTAAAAGACGTTTGGATTTATTTGGCAAATGGTTTATTTTTCAAGGCAAAAAGCTTCGGCGCGGAGAAAACAAGCGTGGGTGAATTGGTATTTAACACCTCACTAACAGGCTATCAAGAAATTACGACCGACCCAAGCTATGCAGGACAATTCGTCTGCTTTACTATGCCAGAACTTGGAATCGTAGGAGCAAACAAACAAGATATGGAAAGTCGCGGAATCTTTGCCAAAGGGATTCTATGTCATCATTACAATTCTAAATTTTCAAATTTTCGCGCAGAGGAAAGCTTGGGAGAGTTTTTAAAGAAATTCAACGCAATGGGAATTTGCGCGATTCCTACGCGCTTGCTCACAAGAACCTTGCGCGAAGAAGGCGCGATGATGATGATTGCCTCTACTGAAATCTCTGACAAAAATGAGCTAAAAAAACTCCTAGAAAGCAGCCCAAAGATTGAGGAAATCAATTACATAAAAGAAGTCAGCACACAAGCACCCTACCAACACCACAAAGGCAAATTTGACTTTCAAAGTATGGACTACACCACGCCTAAGACCTATCAAAAAATCCTAGCGATTGATTTTGGAATCAAACAAAGCATTTTAAACCAGCTCGTCAGTGCGGGCTTCAGTGTAGAAGTCATACCACACGATTTTGAAGCACAATCGCTAATTGCACGTTACGCACAGGGCGAATTTGACGGAATCTTTCTCTCCAATGGACCTGGAGACCCACAAGTGCTTCATACAGAAATCGCTGAAATCAAAAAATTAATTGCTGCTAAGATTCCACTTTTTGCAATTTGTTTGGGGCATCAGTTGCTTTCTCTTGCGCATGGTTACCCTACCCATAAACTCAAATTTGGACACCACGGCGGCAACCACCCGGTGAAAAACCTCCTCACACAAGAAATAGAAATCACCGCACAGAACCACAACTATTCCGTACCGGAATCTATCCAAGAAGTTGCGGAAGTTACTCATCGCAATCTTTTTGACAACACCATTGAGGGAGTGCGCTATAAAAACGCTCTGATTTGTTCTTTTCAACATCACCCAGAAGCGGGACCCGGACCTTTAGAATCCACCACGCTTTTTAATACCTTTGCTAAACTGCTTCAGAATGCAAAGGCATAGTGCCTTGCCCAAGCTATGAATAAGGTCCAATCACAGATTGCCCAAACCCTTGAATGCCTAAAGCGCGATTCCAACTACCGCGCACTTGTTCCACAAAAACACAAGGGCTTCCAAATTGCTAGATTCGCGAATCCTACAAATAAAAATCCACAATGGCTTTTAAATCTTGCTAGCAACGACTATTTAGGGCTTGCAAGTGATGAATCTTTTAATGCTGCATTTTTGGATTCCACACTTTTTAAAGAAAATTTATATTTTAGCTCGTCTTCCTCGCGGCTTTTAAGTGGGAATTTTGAAATTTATGCACAGCTAGAATCTCATCTCTCCCACACTTTTGGCAAACAAGCCCTTATTTTTAATAGCGGATTCCACGCAAATTTGGGAGCTTTGGGCGCATTAAACTCCCTTAAAAATGTGCTATTTATCGCGGATAAGTCTATCCACGCAAGCCATATTGATGGACTAAAATCCTTTCAAACCACGCATTTAAAGAGATTTTCACACAATAATATGCAAAGACTAGAACAGCTTTTGCGAGATAATGCGCCCCAATACGAAGCCGTTTTTATTTTGAGTGAGGGGCTCTTTAGTATGGAGGGGGATTTCGCGCCGATACGCACTCTTGTTACACTAAAACAACAATTTGATAATGTGTATTTGTATCTTGATGAGGCGCATAGTATTGGAAGCTTTGGCAAAGATGGACTAGGCGTTTGTGCAAACTTTGGATTGCTAGATTCTATTGATTTTTTGGTGCTAACCTTTGGCAAAGCCCTCGCGTCTATGGGTGCTTGCGTGCTGTGCAATGGAATCTTTTATGAATATTTTGTAAATTTTGCCCGCGCTTTGATTTACTCTACTGCACTTCCTCCTTTAAACATTGCGCGCAGTCTCTTTGGCTTTTTGGAGCTTGCCAAACTCCACAATCAAAGGGCAGATTTAGCGCGCTTAAGTACAGATTTCAAGGCACTTCTAACACGAAATTTAGACTTGGAAGTCTTGGGCGATTATAATATTATCAGCCTGATTCTAGGGGATAATGCCAAAGCAGTGTATTTTGCAAAGGAATTAGAACAAAGAGGCTACTTTGCGCCCGCTATAAAATCCCCTACGATTCCAAAGAATCGCGCTTGTTTGCGATTCTCTTTAAGTGCAAATCTACCCTTTGAAGCTTTAGAATCTCTTGTGCCAATTCTCAAAAAGATTGATTATGAATATTTATCAAAAAATAAATAATAATGAAAATATATTATTAATATTTGGCGGATTTGCCTCCCACCCCTCGCATTTTCTGCCCTTTATTCCTGCGCATTATGATTTTATCCTCTTATTCCATTACCAACACCTAGATTTTAGTGTCCTGAAGTCTCTTTTGCAAAACCTAAACAAAGAATCCAAAATCACTCTTTTAGCCTTTTCTATGGGAGTATTTGTCGCGCGCATTTTTATGGAATCCTCGCAAGATTCCAATCACTTTGCGCGTAAAATTGCGATTAATGGCACAGAATTTGGCATACATTCAAAATTTGGAATCCCGCCCAAACTCTTTAAGCTCACGCAAAAAGCTTTTAATTTAACGACTTTTAAGCACAATTTGTTTGGTAAATTTTTCAATCAAACCCATAATTTTGAATTTTTGGATTCCAACATTTTACGCGAGGAATTGGGTTTTTTTATCCAAACTTGTCCGCAGTTTGATACGATTACAAGCGAGATTTTTTGGGATAAGATTCTTATCTCCAAGCAAGATTTAGTTTTTGATACACAATCTCAAAAAAACTTTTGGATTGACTTCAAAGACGCGAGTGAGCGAATCTTAGACATAGACGCTCCGCATTTTGTGTTTTTTGATTGGCAACTCTAATGCAAGCGCAAAAAGAACGAATCCGACAGGGATTCCAAAGAGCAAAGCCAACCTATGCGCAAAACGCAAAGGTGCAACAAACAATGCAGCAAAAATTACTTGCAATCCTACGCAAACACTGCAAAACAAGGAATTTAGGCAATATCTTAGAGCTTGGCTGTGGTAATGGACTTTTGGCGCGGAATCTTGCATTAAGTTTTGAGTTTGAATCCTATTTGGCGGTAGATTTGGTGGATTTTTCTAATGATTTTATAAAGATTCAAAAAGACATACCACACAAGATAGATTTTTTGCAGGCAGATTTTGAGGATTTGGCGCAAATAAGCAATAAGAATCCCAATTTACAATACGATTTGATTTTGTCCAACGCAAGTATGCAATGGGTAAATCAGCGGGGTTTTTTGCCACAATTAAGCGTGTTGCTCCGACCAAATGGAATCTTAGCCTTTAGCACTTTTGGCGCAGAAAACTATCAAGAATTGCGCGCAAGTTGTGGAATAGGATTAGAATATTTGGAGCCAAAAGATTATGCAGAAATTTTGCAATTAGATTTTAAAATTTTGGAATCTTTTGAGGCTAGGATTCCCTTGCACTTTTCAAACACTCTTGCACTTTTTAGGCATTTGCGCGATACAGGCGTAAATTCCTTACAACAAGGCTTTAGGCTAAATAAAAAATTCTTAACGGATTACGCAACGCGATTCCACAATGTTTTAACCTATCACCCAATCTATCTTTTGGCGCAAAAAAGAAGTTTGGAATCTAAACCTAAAGATTCTCCCTCAAACTCTTAAGCTTAAAATATTCCACTGCATTTTTGGCAAAGATTCCAGATTCTGCGTCTTTGTGGCAGGTTTGACAATTTGCCTTGCTTTTGATTGCCTTTGTTGTAAAAATCTTTGGATTGAGTTTGCGGTGTGCAATCTCCCAATAAGGAGTTTTTGTGATTGCAATTTGTTGGGATTCTTTTTGTTGCGTAAATTTCGTATCCACAACATCACTTGCATATTTTTCTAAAAATGCAGCAATTCTTGCGTGCGTTTCTTCCTCCAAGCTTGCGTCATCGCCAAAATGATTTTCTAAATCACTCATCATAGAATCCCACGCGGACTTTGGAAGCAAAAAGGGAGCATAGGCAATATGACAGCTTCCGCATTCTTGCTTATACTCTCCAAAGGCTGTTTTATTAGAATCTTGCGTGAAAAAATCCTGCGCGGAGGGGCGTAAAAGTATGTTTTTGGGATAAAGCAAATAAAGAAACAATGCAAACAAAAAGAGGAGAAAAAAAGCAAAAATTGCCTTTTGCGCAGGATTTAGAGAGACGCTTTCGTCCTTTTGCGTGCGTTTGTAGCCATTGAGCATAGAATCTATTGCATCTCCTTTGCTCCAAAACTTGTCTATTAAGCTTCCACAAAAATGAATTGCCACGATAAACAATAAGCAATTTGCAAAAAATTCGTGCAAATCATCGCCCATATAAAAGTAGCTATATGTGAAAAACAATGGGGCAAAGATTCCGCTATTTTGCTCCGCTCCATATTGCAAAAGTCCGCTAAATACGACAAGAAATCCAAAGCCAAGCATAAGAATAATTGCCACGCTTGAGGCAGGATTGTGTCCGATATAATGCTTTTTATTTCCTAAAATAGAAGTAAGATATTCTAGGATTCCACGATAGTTAAAATCCCAAAAGCGCGAATGCTTTGTGCCGATAAATCCCCAAATAACGCGCAATATCACCCCTGCTCCAAATAAAACTCCACAAACAATATGCACAAGAAAAAGTGTGTCTATATCCGCGCTTAGGTAAGAGAGTGCAAAAGTGAGAATCAAAAAATAATGCAAAAAACGATTGATAAAAGTCCAAATATAGCTCTTAATCACGCCAGATTCCATAGTTTGGAATATCAATCGTCTGTCCCCCATAGATTCCTTGTTCGGCTTTGGTATGGCAAGCGGCACAACGCGCAATATTTCCCACTTCTTTTTGCTGCACCATCCAATCTTTTAGTTTTCTGTGTTTTTTTTGATGGTAGGGAATCTGCGAAATAGAGGTGTATAAGACTCCCGGCTGCATTGATTTTGTTAATTTTGCACTACGACGGTATTGCATTGCTTTTTCACTCGCATTGTCTAGCAAATATTGTGTGATTTGCGCAATGTCCTCTTTGCTTTCTAAACTCGCGTCTGTGTCATAGTGTTGCGCTAAGTTATCCATTACCCATTGCCAAGAAGTGCTAGGGAGCAAACCGGGTTGATAGCCAAAATGACAACTTGCGCACTCCTTTTTGTAAAGTGCATTATCCACCGCTTTTACCTCTGGACCTTTGCGCCCTTCCGCATAAGCTTGGATTCCAAAAACCGCACAAAGCAAAACCACACTAGAAACTTTTAACATTCTTTTCATTCTTTTTCCCTAAACTTGGATTATTGTAAAATCAAATAATAAAGCACATCACCTTTTTCCCGTGCGCTTCCCTCACGCAAAAAGACATCTTTAAAATTGCGTTTAAGCCATTTTTTGACTTCTTTTACATCGCTTAAACGCGTAGGATTCACGCTTGGAGCTAAAGGCTCTAGTGTTTTGTTGGTAAAAACATTGGTTGCGGGAGTTTTTAAATCCACATTATGGCAGCTTTGGCAGGATAGCAAGGTGTCGTTTTTGCCCTTGTTTTTTGTGCTAAAAATCACTTCGCCTCTTTTGGCATCAAAGTCTTGGAAGTTTGGATTTTCTGCTTTTGCTTCACTCTTCAATTCCTCAATATAAGCTTGCATTGACGGATTAAATCCACCCGCAAAGCCTACATTTCCAAGTAACAAGATTCCACAGGCACTCAAAGCCAAACTCTTAAAAACTCTTTTTGTTCTCATTTTGTCTCCCTTAAATCAAGAAATAAGATTCAAAATGATAATAAAAAAGTGTGAAGAAAATCTTAACAATTTAAAGAGAGATTCTATAACTTAAAAGTCATATTTTACCCTTATCCAAGCATTTCTACCAATCTCATAAATCCTATCACTTATAGGATTATTTGCCACGCTTAAATCAATGCTATTTTTGGATAAATGATAACTATAAAGCTTATTGGTAATATTTTCTAGCCCCATTAAACTTGCCATTCTTGATAGCGCAATCCTGCATAGAGGTTGATGATTCCAATCCGCTAGAATCCCCGAAGTCTTTGCCGATGACATTTCCATATCCCTCATCAGAACGCGTTTGTTTGGCATTGGCATACATTTCGCATTTCAAAAATATTTTTTGGTCATCGTATTTAAGTGCGATTCTGCTAGATAAGGGTGCGACTTGCGCTAAGGGCTTGTTTTCTTTTGTATTCTCTCCATAAGTGTAACTCGCCATTGCTTCCGCAAAGAGATTAGGCATAAACTCATAAGAGACTTCTGCCTCCGCTCCGCTTAAAAAGGCGTTCGTGTTAAAGCTGCGTATTTGGGGCTTTGTATAATCTAACAAATATAGTCTTGTACATAAGAAATAAAGCCCGACACATTCGCGCTTAAACCCTCTTTTTGGTGGGATAAACCAATGTCTAATTGCGTATTGGTTTCTTTGCTCAAATACATTCCATCTACCTTAGAAACCTCCCAAAAATCCGGAATCCTATCTGCGATTCCAAGTCCAGCATAAAGGGTGGAATCCCGCAAATAATGCTCATAACGCGCAAAGGCACTCGTGGCGTATTGCTTTCTTTCCTTGTCCAATCTGTGTGCGGTTGTCTCTATATAATCCTCTCTAATCCCCGCAAAAACACCAGATTCCGCCCCAATATACCATTCTCCTTGCGCATAGATTCCATAGGAATCAAAGGTATAGTTGGGTTGATAATTGGTGCGCAGTGCAGCCTCTGCGCCGTCTCTTGTCGTCTGTCCTGTGGAAGTGCGGGTTTTGTGCTTGTCCTTATCATAATCGCCCCCGAAGTAAAGTTTAGAGATTTCAAAAACCTTTTGTATTCTGCTTTAACACCAATATTTATGCGCTTTGGGTTGCTTAGGTTATAAAGATTTCCTATTTTTGGCTGACCATTAGTCAAGCTATAATTGTCCATAATATGGTCAATGCTATTATAATATGCGCGTAAATCTAGCAAATCTTTATCAAAATAATTTTGGAATCGCAACTGATAAGATTCTCTATCAAAGGTGCGTGCGTCCATTGCCCTATCAGCATACGCCGCCTCTCCCCTGCCAATGTCTGCACTCAACTCCAAAGCACTTGTTTCCGTAAGTGTTAGAGCGCCTACAATCGTGCCGGAACGTCTTTGGTGTTCTGAATGCACTCTTTGACCTGCACCATCTTTGTAATCATCGCGTGAATAATCCGAATAAATCCCCTGCAAACTTCCTAGTTCATTTCCAACGCTTAGATAAGTATTGAAATCCAACCGATTAAAGCTTCCCACAAGCCCATCGGCACTGAAGTTAAAGTTTGTATCTTTTAGGCGCAAAGTCTCTCGGTCAAAGAGGATTCCACCCGCGCTCATCGTGCCATAGCGAACATCTTGAGGACCCTTGATTAAAGTAACCAAATTGTAGTTTTGCGGAAAAACATAAGTCAAAGTTGTATCCATTCTCCCGCCACAACCACCATTTAAATTGCTTCCATTGACAAAAATTGGCAATCTTCCAGCACCTTGTAAGCGGTAAAAGACCTCTGTGCCTCCCCCGCCCTTTTTGGCATTAGCCTTTATTATAAAATCAACACATATTACCAAAAATTTGTACAAATCGTTTGGATAAATTTTTGGATTAATTCTTGAAATTTAGTTAAACCCACCCAGCTAAATTCTAACTTTTGCTATAATAATACATTTTAACAAACTACAAAGGAAAATGAATGCAAACAATATTGAGGTTACTTTTTGGAACATTTTTAAGCACACTCCTTGCTATGAATATGCTTTATGCAGAATCACTAAAAGAGGGCAAAGATTATATCAAACTAAAAACCCCTCTTGATGTCCCACAAAAATCTATTGTGGAGATTTTCAATGTGGGTTGTCCGCATTGTGCCAAAATGGGCGAGCTATTACCAAAACTTTTTGCAACAATTCCACAAGAAGCCGTATTTTTACCTTACCATATCATCACAGGAAGTGCATTTAGTGCGCAAGCAAGCGAGGTTTTAGCAGTTGCAGTTTCTATTGATGAGGAACGCAATCTGACTTCAAAAGATATTGAATCTTACTTTAGACGCGCAAGCAATGCGTATTTTGACGCATTTTTCAAAACGCAAAAACATTTCAAAAACAAAGAATCTTTTATCGCTTTTGGCTTAGACGCAATGGAGATTTCACAAACAAAGTTTGAAACGCAATTAAGACACAAAGAAGTGCAAGAAAAGCTCAAAACTTGGCAAGATTCTATTGCACAAACAGGCATTCAAAGCGTACCTAGCTTTATTGTCAATGGCAAATACTTAATTCTAATGAATAAAGTTAAAGATTCGGAAGATTTTATTTATAAAATCAATTATTTACTTGGAATTTAAATTCATAAAAATTTGAAAATATCTTCACAATTTATTAACAAAGTGTCTTTATAATTTCAAGTGCAATCACAAAAACAACTCAAAAATAAGGAGCAAAAATGAAAACTTTGAAATTATTTGGCGCATTCGCAACTGCTGCGATTCTTTCTACTACTGCAATGGCAGGTTATGACTTTGATGTCGCGGGGCAAATTTCAGCAGTAGATAACAAGAACAAAACCATTACCTTATCAGGACCAGGCGGACAACTTGTGATTAAAGTTTTACCCTACACTGAAATTAAAGGTGATGATTGTGGTGCTTTTGGACAAGATGTTTATGGCACTTTCAAAGATTTGACCGTGGGCAAATTTGTAGAGGTTGAAGCTATCCCTTATGGCGGATACAACGCTTATGCAGATAGCAATGCAGGAGCAATTGACCCACGAACAGGTTTGCCACAAAGTATGCAATTAACTGCTAAAGAAATTGAATGGAAATGCTATCCTAAGGCTTACTAATCTTAAAAATTATTAATCCTCCTATAAAGCCTCTTTGGCTTTCGCTCCACACCTTTTTTCAAGATTCCATAAGTGGAATCTTGGGATATTCAATGCAACTACGCAACAGAGTCGTAGTATGCGTGTGTAGCACTCACTCGCAAAGCACAAATCCAAACTAAAAAATCTCTCGGTTGAATATTTTGACAGATTAAGATTATAGATTGCTTTGTTTTGCTCGTGATGACGCAGTGGATAATTGTCATTGCAAAGCCTCGTTAGAGGCTGTGGCAATTCATAGCTTCGGACTTTCCAAAAATAATAGAATCACAAAATAAAAGGCGAGATTCCACCTTTACCTTGCTTTAAGAAATTCTACTCTATAATTATATATGAACAAATGCTCATATATTAAAGGAATCCTTATGCCAGAACTAGACGAAAACCGCGCTAAAGCCCTACAAACAATCCTGAAAACGATTCCACAAGAAGAATTGCTTTATGACCTTGCAGAACTCTTTAAAATCTTTGGCGATTCCTCAAGGATTCGGATTCTTTCACTTTTGCAAATAGATAAACTCTGCGTGGGTGAGATTTCATACCTCTTAAACCTCTCGCCAAGCGCAGTTTCTCATCAGCTAAGAATCCTACGACAAGCGCGTCTTGTGCGCTACCAAAAAATCGGCAAAGAAGTCTTTTATTCGCTAGATGATGACCATATTGAAAAGATTTTCAATCAAGGTTTAGAGCATATTCAAGAAATGTGAGGAAAAAGATGAACTGCTACAACAATCAATGCGAAACTATCTATGCAAAATCCAAAGAAAAATTTCTCCACCAAACCTTTTTTATCAGCGCAATCTTGCTCTATTGTGTTGCGCTTTTGGTGGATTTAGAAATCTTAAGATTCCATTTAAATCCTCTGATTTTAACTTTCCTCTTTGTTTTTTGTTATTTCACTTTAGGTTTTGGAATCCTAAAAGAAGCTTTTAGAAGTCTTATTAAGCGGGAATATTTTAATGAAAATACTTTAATGGTACTTGCGAGCTTGAGTGCCTTTTGTATCGGCGAGAGCGCGGAAGCCGTAGCGATTCTAATCTTTTATCGCATAGGAGAAAGCCTGCAAGAACGCGTTGTAGAAAAAGCAAAAAAACAGATTCGCTCCCTAAGCGCACTTAAAATAGAAAGCGCGAGAATACTGCGCGAGAATACGCAAGTCTCCATTTCCCCAAAAGAGATTCAAGAGGGAGATATACTCATCGTTTTTGCAGGAGAAAGAATCCCCGCTGATGGCAAAATCATCAAAGGAGAAAGCAATATTGACAACTCCGCACTCAATGGAGAATCTATCCCGCAAAGCGCAAATGTCGGGGATATGGTTTTCTCTGGCGGAATTAATTTAGATGGAATTTTGCATATCCAAACAACGCAAAATTACGCAAATTCCACATTTAGCAAGATTCTACAACTCATTGAAGAGGGCAACGCGCAAAAAAGTCGCAGTGAAGCGTTTATTACGAAATTTGCCCGCTATTATACACCCATTGTTACGCTTTTAGCCTTTGGAATCGCGCTTATTCCGACATTTTACCTTTGGATAATAGGAGCAAATCTTATAGAAGCATTCCAAACTTGGTCTTATCGCGGGATTATTTTCTTAGTCGTCTCTTGCCCTTGCGCCCTCGTGATTTCTATCCCTCTTACCTTTTTTGCTTCTTTGGGAAAAGCCTCTCAAATGGGGATTTTGATTAAGGGTTCAAGCTATCTTGAATCGCTAGCTTTTGCGCAAACAATTGTATTGGACAAAACAGGCACGCTTACAAAAGGCACACTCACCCTTAAAGAAGTCCGAAATTACGGCTCTTATGGCAAAGATTTTATTTTAGAAAAAGCGCAAGAGTTAGAATCGCATTCCAATCACCCGATTGCCAAAGCCATTTTAAAGGGCAAGATTCCGCAAGAAATCAATCCACAAGAAATCAAGAATCTTAAAGAACACGCGGGCGGAGGAATCAGCGCAACAATTGGGGAGAAAACCTTTGCGCTCGGCAATGCGCGCTTCATAGAAGCCCTCACCCAAACAAGCATTCAAGACAAACAAAGCGCGAAATGCCAAGTCTTTTTAAGCTGTGAAAACGAAATCATTGGCTCCATACTCCTTGAAGACACACCCAAAGAGGAAGCCAAAGAGGTAGTAGAAAAGCTAAAAATGCGCGGAATGGAGTGCGTGTGCCTAAGCGGAGATAAGCAAAGTGTAGCGCAAGAAGTCGCAAAGAGTGTAGGAATCAGCGAGGTTTATGCGGAATTACTACCAAACGAAAAAGTCGCGCATTTACAAGAGATTCTAAGGGCGCAAAAGGCACGAGGCAAAAAGGTAATTTTCGTAGGAGACGGAATCAACGACGCGCCCTCTTTGGCATTAAGCGATATTGGAATCGCAATGGGAAAGGTTGGCAGTGATGTAGCGCTAGAGGGAGCGGACATTGTGGTGATGGACGATGATTTAAATAAGATTCCACTTGTTTTACAAATTGCGGATAAGACGCGAAAGATTCTGTGGGAAAACATTATTTTTGCGCTCGGCACAAAAGTGCTGATTATGCTACTTGGCACACTTGGAATCGCGAATTTGTGGCTCGCACTCTTTGGCGATGTGGGCGTGGCATTGCTCGCCCTTTTAAACGCCAAACGCGCAATGCGATAGCCCCAACATTCGCGCGTTGCCTTTTCCTTGCGGAATCTCGCAAAGGACGAATGCAAAAAGTATAAACATATTGTCTTTGGGTGTCTATTGAATAATTACAACCTCCCGCTGACTTGTTCTTTTGGCAAAATACCTTTCAAATCATACACAACCACCTTGCCGCGCGATTCAAAATCAAGCTCTTTAAACGCATTGTGCGCAACTGCAATAATCACTGCTTGATAATCTTGTAATCTAAATTTTTCCATTTCTTGCAACATTAGCCCATATTCCCTTTTCACCTCCTCCGCATCTGCCCAAGGGTCATAAACTTCCACATTGCATTCAAAATCTTGTAACTCTCTAATCACATCTACGACGCGAGAATTACGAATATCAGGGCAGTTTTCCTTGAAAGTAATTCCAAGAATCGCGACTTTGCTTCCCACAATTTGGTGCGCATTTTTGACCATTAGCTTAATCACGCGTTCGGCGACTACAACCCCCATATTATCATTAATATGGCGTCCAGCTAGAATCACTTGCGAATGATAGCCTAGCGATTCCGCCTTGTGTGTGAGATAATAAGGATCTACGCCGATACAATGTCCGCCGACAAGCCCCGGACGAAAGGGCAAGAAATTCCACTTGCTCCCTGCTGCTTCTAGCACTTCTAAGGTATCAATCCCTAGTTTTTCAAAAATCAAGGCAAGTTCATTCACAAAGGCGATATTGATGTCTCTTTGCGAATTTTCAATGACTTTTGCCGCCTCTGCGACTTTGATACTTGGTGCTTTGTGCGTTCCAGCCGTGATAATACTTGCATAAAGCGCATTCACTTCCTCTGCAACTTGCGGTGTAGAGCCACTTGTTACTTTTTTGATATTGGGCAGGCGGTGGGCTTTATCGCCGGGATTAATACGCTCGGGCGAATATCCGCAGAAAAAATCTACATTAAACTTTAGCCCGCTGACTTGCTCCAAAATCGGCACACAATCCTCTTCAGTGCAACCTGGATAAACCGTGCTTTCATAAATCACAATATCGCCTTTTTTCAAGACTTTTCCTACACTACTAGAGGCTTTTTGCAAAGGTGTTAAATCGGGCTTATTATAATTGTCAATCGGCGTTGGCACGGTAACAATAAAAATCTGTGCCTCTTTTAAATCCTCCAAATTGGTTGTAAAATGCAAATTTTTAGCGCTCTTAAGTTCGGATTCCTCTACCTCTAATGTGCGGTCATAACCGCTCTTTAGCTCCTCAATGCGTTTGGCAAAAATATCAAATCCTAGCACCTTATAAGTTTTGCCAAATTCTACCGCTAGGGGCAATCCAACATATCCAAGACCAATCACAGCAAGAGTTTTCATCTGTTTCCTTTATCCATATGAGTTTGAATAAAATTTTATCTACTTTTTCTAAACGCATTCTAAACTTTCACTTTAAGATTCCATTTTTATTGCGTATTATCTTTTCGTTCTTGCGAAGAACAAACAAAGCAAGACGAAGCGCACACTGCGAAGCAATTTTCCCACACTTGCAAATCCACAATTTTGGATTCTAATAAATTAACAATGAAATCCTAAATGTTTGCTTGATTTTAGATTGCCACAAATCGCAAGCGATTCTTCGCAATGACGCAGCAGAAAACTTAAAATAAGGACACAATAAATCACAATCCATTGATAAAATCTGCTTCCTCTGCACCAAATTCCATTTGAAAAGGCAACACCTTTAAGATTTCGCCCTCCACAACAGAATCCCGCGAGGAACCAAACACCACTAACGCATTGCCCAAAACCATAGGCGTAACCTCGCCAGAGCCATATTTGCCACCCTTGATAAAACGAATGCAATCCCCTTGTATTTTTGCGAGCATTGCCTCTGTGCGGCTTTTGCGCGGAAGATTGTGTGCGGATTTGAGCAACAAAAATTGCGGATAATGCGCACTCGCGCCACTTAATTGACGCAAAAATGGCACAATGAGCAAGCGCAACAAAACTGCTCCTGCTAGAGGATTTCCGGGGAGAGCAACGATAAACTTAGAATCCAATTTGGCAACCATAATCGGTTTTCCGGGCTTGATTTGCACACCATTTAACACCATTTGCGCCCCGCTTTGCTCCAAAACCTCTCGCATAAAGTCCGCTTCTCCCTTGCTCGCGCCACCACTTGTAAAAATCACATCGCTTGGAGACTCTAATGCCCTCTTGATAGCATTCTGATTATCGCTTAGGATTCCCCCATAATGACTGCCAAAACCATAGCTTTTAAGAATCGCTTGAATCATCGTAGAATTAGAATTATAAATCTGATAAGAATCTGCTTGCTCCCATATTTCCTTTAACTCATCGCCGCTTGCAAATACGCTAATATTCAATGGCGCAAAGGCTTTCACATAACTTATCCCTTGCGTGGCAAGCAAAGTCAAAGAATCCGCACTCAAATGCGCGCCTTTTTCCAAAAGCACGGAATCGCGCGCGACCTCTTCACCGCATTTGCGAATATTCGCTCCTTTTTTAAGATTCTGCGGGGCAAGAATTTGCTCTGTGTTTCCAAATCCTCCCTCAATCTCCTCAAAAGGCACGACACAATCCGCTCCATTGGGCACTTTTGCACCTGTCATAATCTTGGTACATTCCAAGTCTCCCAAATCCACTTCCGCGCAATCTCCCGCGAAAATCTTTGATTGGATTTTCAATGTTTTGCCTGCATTTGCGATTTTTAGCGCATAGCCGTCCATTGCGGAGTTGTCAAAACGAGGTAGAGAAATCTTGGCACAAATCGTTTCTGCTAGGATTCTGTCTTGCGCCTCCAAAAGCGGTAAAATTTCTATGTGCCTATGGAATCCCTGTGTGGCATTGCGCAAGGATTCTATGGCAGTTTTTAGGTTTTGGGATTCTTTTTTCATTTCTTTTCCTTAAAATTCTTAACCTAAAGCTCTTAATTGCGCATATTTTTGGGCAATTTTTTGGGCAATCTGCGGAATCAAACTTGGAGAAATATCCAAAAAGCTAAGGCTTAACAGCTCTCTTGACTGCTCTTGTGTATATCCCATTTCACGCAAGACAAAAGAGGGACGCGCAAAGCCAAAAAGGCATTCTTGCCCATTGATAACATTAAGACCATCAAAAAGCAAACTCTGAATTAGATTCCGCGCCTTGATACCCTTAAGCCCCAAAGCCAAAGTATTTGGCGGCGTTGGATAAAACAAATAACAACTCTCGCGTAGTCCCATTTTTGCTAAATTTGCCTCCAAAGCATTAAAAAAATCGCGCGCCAAATCGCTTGGAAACCTGCTTGCCACAGATTTTGCGCAAGAAGTTTTTAGCATAATTGCCTGCCTAAAAACATCATAAAGATGTGGAATCTCTAAATAAACATTAGAAATTCCATAAAACTCATTAGAAGCCAAAATACCAAAAGGGCGCATAATACCTAGATTCTCGCCATTAAGCAACATTATATCTGCCTTTGGCAAGGGCAGATTCAAGGCAATTGCATAGCTAATATCCACAACTTTTAACACATTTTGCGGTAGCGATTCTATGGGGTTTAGCGTCAAAATATCCTCATTCATAAATGGCAAAACAAAACAATCCGCGCCGAAGTCTAACGCCGCTTTAATAGAATCTTGATGAATGCTTCCACTTGTAAAATCTGGCAGGAGGGTAAAGATGTTTTCTCTGTATTGTAGAGGCAACTCCCAATAAGCACAATAAAGCATATTATGCGACGAGAGCGCAAGGGCAACCTTATAATGATGGCAAAGATTGGTGAGCAAAAAATAAAAAGATTCTAAATTGAAGCTAAAAGGGCGCAAAAATTTTGCGCCTAAAAGTTCGCGAAGTGCCACATTTTCTTTAAAAATCTCTTGAGATTGGATAGGGAGAATAGATTGATAATTTGCCGTCTTGACATCAATTAAACGTTGATTTAATTCTCTGTTTAATGGAGGATTCTGCAATCTATCTAGCATTTTAGCGTATCACTTAAAAGTTCGCTTACCATCGGTATTGACGATGTCTTTAAAGCTATCCAAATAATCCAAATAAGCAATCAAATATTTACGACTAAGGCTCAAATGTGTCTTGAAATTCCCCAAATCCAAATATCCCTCTTGCTTGATGATTCCGCGCATTAGCTCCAAAAGTCGCGTCAAAACATCACTGCAAATGAAAAGCTTATGATTTAAGCGCACAATCTTTTTCTCGTGCGTTAGCCGCTTGAAAATAGAATCTCCCGTTTGTCTGTCAATATCCAACAAGTCGTATAGATTATAGGGTGCGATTGGCTGAAACTCTTGATTGTGCAGGGTTTCATAAATGGTTTTATAAAAATAATCCTCAATCTTTTCCGCATTACTTGCTTCTAAGCCTAAAATATTTTGAGGAGAGACATAAAAGGAATCGGCTTTATTTAACTTTTGATTCTCAAGCATTTCATCTAAAACGCTTTTGGCAAACTCTTCTGCAATCCAGCTTTGCTTTTGGCTCAACAATGCTGCAGAAAGGAGCGCGTTGGGATTCTTAGACAAAATCTTAAAAATCACTTCTTGAACAATCTCCCTTGCAGCCTTTGAATAAACAATCAATTCCCTTGCACACACAAAACATTGCGGAATCTGAGAGGCAATCTCTAGGCTTATCGCTTGCGAGATTCCAAAACGTTGCGTCGCACTAATGAGTCCAAAACCTTTCTTATGCGCATAAAGCAAAATTTCAAATGCACCTTTGAAATCACCTTGACTTAAGAGTTCCAAATATTTTAGCTTTTGCGATTTTTTCATAGGATCTACAATAGGGCTTAGGATTCTACCTCCGCCTAGTGTTTGTTTGTCATCACGCAAGATAAATTTCTCATTAAAAATACCAAAAATTGGAATCTCTGTTTTGAGTGTTGCAAATTTTTTTTCTTTGTCCAAAAATAACACACGCGCCGCACACCGCAACGAACCCAAAAACAACTGCACTTCGCTATTGTGTTCTATCGTTTCAAAGGCGCAAATTTCAACTTCTATGCTGTCAAATCCGCGCAAATAGCCCTTTTTGGTTAGCAAGTCTCCACGTTTTAGTTCTTGGTGCGAAACACCACTAAGATTAATCGCCACGCGCGCACCATTTTGTGCTATGGTTGTTGTTTGTCCATGCACTTGGAGATTCTTGATTCCTAATGCTCTCCCAAGTTGCGCGCACCAAACTTTATTATCTACGCTTAAATCCCCGTCCATTAATGTTCCACTTACGACACAACCCGCGCCCTTAATCACGAACACGCGGTCAATGTAATAGCGGAAAAATCCCAAATCCTGACGCGCTTTTTTGGGCAATGCAAAAAGCACTTTTTTGAGTGCTTGAATGCTTTGTGGCTGATGAATAGAACAATTAAGAATCTGAAAACGCAAACTAGGAAACTTGCTAAAAAGCTCTTTGACTTCACCTTGAAGCTTCTCTATCGTATCTAAATCCACCAAATCGCATTTACTCAACACGACGATAAAATCACAGATTCCAAGTAAATAGGCAATCTTTAAATGCTCCAAAGTCTGTGGCATAATGCCTTCATTTGCTGCAATCAAAAGCATAGCATAATCCACGCCAAATGCGCCGGCAATCATATTTTTGACTAATTTTTCGTGTCCGGGCACATCAATAAAAGAAAGGTTTTTCTCTCCTTCTTGCAAGTTAGAAAAACTCAAATCCAGAGTAATGCCTCGCTCTTTTTCCTGCGCGAAACTATCACCCCAAAATCCATTCATTGCGGCAATTAAACTTGTTTTGCCGTGGTCAATATGTCCCATTGTGCCAATTATTAGATTCTTTTGCATTCTTTTTCTTTATTCCTCTTATGATTTTGATTTTTCAAGTCTTCTAGTGCGGCTGCGATTCTTTCTCTATCGCCCTCTAATAAAGTGCGCGAATCCAAAAGAAGCGCGCTGTTTTCTAGTCTTGCAATAATGCCCCTTGCGCGCAAAAACTTCTCTAGCTGTTCTTCATCTAAACCAAAAGCCGCTAAGTTTTTTGCTGCAATCGCCACACCAAAAGATTCCAAATAATGACTTGGCATTGCGCCCCCTCCGCTGTAACTTTTCGTTGGAATCACTTTAGGCGCAAATTCCTTTGGAATCAAATCCACAAGCATTTGGGATTCTTTTTTTAATGTTTCTTTGTCCTTTAAGAGCAAATGACAAGTTGTAATTTTTTCTGTCTTGTTTTCCAAATAAGCATTTAGAGTTGCTTCAAGTGCTGCAATCGTGAATTTATCCACGCGCAACATTCTTAAGAGTTGATTTTTTTTGAGTTTATCTATCCATACTTTTTTGCCAAAAATAATCCCCGCCTGCGCACCGCCTAAAAGCTTATCACCGCTAAAGCTTACAAGGCTTGGATTGAGCTTTGCAATCTCCTCTAAAGCAGGTTCAAATTTTTTCAGGCTCTTTTCAAAGCCACTCAAACCAAAGTATCCACTTCCTAAATCATAATAATCTATCAGATTCTGCGCAGAAGCTAGTTTTACAATCTCTTCAAACTCCACTTCCTTGACAAAACCGCTCATTGCATAGTTGGATTTGTGCGCTTTAAATAACATTGCGGTATTTTCATTTATCGCTTCTTGATAGTCGCGCAAATGCGTTTTGTTTGTCGTGCCAATCTCACGCAAAATTGCTCCAGAATCCTCCATAACTTTTGGAATCCTAAAACTCCCGCCAATCTCAATGAGTTCCCCGCGCGAAACAACTACTTCCTTGCCTTTTGCAAAGGTGTTAAAAATTAAAAATACTGCTGCGGCGTTGTTATTGACCACTAGCACATCTTCTGCCCCCAAAAGCGCCTTGAATAAGCCTTGCAAATGCACATAACGTTCGCTGCGACACCCTTTGGATTCATCATATTCTAAATTATTATAACGCGTTAAAAGAGGTAGAATCTCTTGCACAATTGCAGGAGAAAATACGCTGCGTCCAAGATTCGTATGCACCACGATTCCTGTCGCATTCACAAGAGGCTTCAAGGATTTTTGCGTGAGGTTTTGATAAGATTTTATCACCTCTTGCGCGCAAGATTCTATCTCTAGGCTTGCACCACCACTAAGCAATCTTTCCTTATAAGAGCTTAAAAAATCTGTAACAAGGCTTTTGACTAAAGGATAGTTTAAATCGCTATTTTGCGCATAGATTACTTGTAATAGCTTGTCTGTTTTGGGGATTTGTTGTAGAATATTTTGCATTACCTATTCTCTTTTTGTAAATTTCAATCCTAAAAGCGTAGCGCATTCTTACTTTATTTTCTGTGAATTTTGAATAGATTTTGATATAATTTTTAACATTTTACTTGAAACAAGGTTTGCGATGAAAAAAATTTTATTTGCAATTGACGGAACAAAATCCTGCCAAAAGGCGGCAGAATTTGTAGTCAGCTTTTTTGGCGATAGAGAGGATTGCGCTATCACAATTATCCACGTCAAAACCCCCATTATGCTTTATGGAGAAGCCGCACTTGCTGCCTATGAAGAAATAGAAAAAAAAGAAAATGCGCAAAGCGATAAGCTTTTGGAAGAATTTAGCGCGATTTTTACCAACAAAGGCGTAAATGTCAAGCAAAAACTCCTAGAGGGAGAGGCTGTAACGGAAGTGCTAGCTTATGCAAAAGACTTTGATTTACTTGTCATTGGACAAAGCGAAGAAAGTTTTTGGAATAAAATCTTTTCAACCAATCAAAACGACTTCTCGCAAAAATCTCCGATTCCTATTTTGATTGTAAAATAAGGCGTCTTGATGAAAACCTTAACGCTTGCAAGCATTTATGAAATACAAGGGCACGCTTATGAGGCTGCAGAAATTTATAAAACTATCCTAGAAGAAGACCCCAACAATGCAGAAGCCAAAATCGCCCTCAAACGTCTTGTAAGCAATCGCAAGAATTATGGTAAAGCAAGTGAAGATATGTTAAATTTATTTATCCAAATGGATAGCGAAGTTGAATTTAATGAGTTTGAAAGGTGGTTAGGACAACTATGGAACTAAAAGAAGCGATTTTACAAACCTTAGCCGAAATTGATTCTAGTGATTCCACATTTAAGGAATTAGATTCAAAAGAAACACAAGAACCCAAGCTTGAACGCGATGCTTTGTTGGATATTTTGCCCTCTGACAATCCAAGCCACGAAAGCACAAATACACAGAATCCTTACGAGCGAAAGATTGAAAAATTAGACTTTAAAAACGCCGAAGAGCTTAAAATGCTTTTGACAAAATCCTATTTAGAAGAGGAAAGATTTTTGAATGCTTTGCAAGAAAGAATCCTTGTGCTTTTTGAAGGATTACAATCCCCAAACAACCGCAATATTGAAACAAAAGTAGATATGATTTTAAATTTTTTAGAATTTACTTTAGCCATTATTGACGAAAAAAAGAATCAAAAATGAAAAATTTTTCTTTATTTACTTTTGATTTACTATTTTGTTTTATAATTTCGTCATCTCAACGGGATGAGTTGAGAGGCAAACTTGACACAATGTTAAGTTTGGGCTTTTTACAAAGAAAAGTTTTTCATCCACTTCTCCTTTGCTTAAGGACACTTAGCGTGAGCAAGTTCTTTGAAATTATTGTCAATACTAGCGGGCATTTTCCTAAATTTTTCTTTAACCCCCTAAAATACCCAATCCTCCTTTTTGCAAGGAAAATGCCGTGCTAGAAGTATTAATGATTGAAGATGACTTGGAGTTGGCGACCATTCTTGGTGAATACTTGAAAGCTCATAATATTAATGTAACGAATTATGACGAGCCTTATACGGGCATGAGTGCAATAAACACTCGACATTTTGACCTCCTTCTTTTAGATCTAACACTCCCAAATCTAGATGGGCTGGAAGTTTGCAAGAAGGTCGCAAAAGAAAAGCATATCCCCATTATCATCTCTTCTGCAAGACACGATATTGACGATAGAGTATTAGGGTTAGAGTATGGTGCGGACGATTATATCCCCAAACCTTATGACCCAAAAGAACTTATTGCGAGAATCCATAGTGTCCTTCGTAGATACAATTTAGGCAAACAATCCAAAGAACCCGAAACATCTATTCTCCCATTTCAGCTAGACAAGGGAAGCAGGGAAATTTATCTTGACAACGAAGCACTGAATCTAACCAAAGCAGAATACGAAATTCTAAGCTTTATGCTTGACAATGTCAATCAAGCCCTTACGCGCGATTCTATCGCCGCACATTCAGATTCTATTAATCCAGACTCTAGCAACAAAAGTATTGATGTGATTATCGGGCGTTTGCGCAATAAAATAGAAAAAAATAACAAAAAGTTTATCCTTTCCGTGCGCGGAATCGGCTATAAACTTCAGCTAAAAGATGATTAAAAATTCTATTGTTGTCAAAATCACCATTTTGTTCATCGTGGCAATTATTTGTTTGGGCGCATTTTCTTATTATTTTATTCGGGAAGAAATCAACGAAAATATCCTAAAAGACCAGCTCAAATACAACCAATTCCTCGCCACAATCAATCAATTAGTGCGTTTTGGCGGGAATGTGGATTTGATTGAAAAATACCTCAAAGAATTAGATTTACACCAAATCCAAGATGCCAAAATATTAGAGCAATTCCAAAACCATTTGACGCAGAATCTCACCAATGGAATGATTGCAAAAATTATCAAACAAGAAAATGGCATTTATCTCTTTTTGCAAACTCCGCAAGAATGGAAACTCTATGGCGGACTTTATTCGCATAGACTTTTTAATTATTACATTATTACATTTTTTGCTTTTTTGGTTGTTGTGTTTTTGTTTGCATTAGTTATCAAAAGCATTTTGCCTCTTAAAATTTTGCGCAAAGAGATTCGTAAATTTGCCGATGGGCAGACAAATATTTCTTGCAAAATTAATCAAAATGACGAAATTGGCGAACTTGCGCGCGAATTTGAAAATGCCGCAGAAAAAATTAATGCCCTAAACCAATCCCGACATCTTTTCTTGCGCTCCATTATGCACGAACTTAAGACGCCGATTACCAAAGGTAGAATTACGGCAGAAATGATTGATAATCCACTTTACAAAAAGCGACTTTGTAGCGTGTTTGAGAGGCTTAATAGCCTTATTAATGAGTTTGCAAAAATTGAAGAGTTAAGCTCACGCAATTATTGCCTCAACAAGCAAGATTATGTCCTAAAGGACATTTTGAATCGCGTTTTTGCAATGTTGCTTTTGGACAAAGAACAAATCAAGGAATCATTCCTTTTGCCTAGTGAAAATTATCTTTTGCATTGTGATTTTGAAATGCTGACTTTGGCGATTAAAAACCTGCTAGACAATGCACTAAAATACAAAACCAAAGATAAGGTAGAAATTAAGGTTGAAGATGAGAATCTTGTGATTGCAAACTTCGGCGCGCCTCTGCCTTATAGCCTAAAAGACCACGCAAAGCCCTTTTTCAAAGACAACAAATCCAATAAAAATGGCGGATTGGGCTTGGGTATTTATATCGTCAAAAGCACTTTGGAATCCCAAGAGTTAAAGCTAGATTATCGCCACGAAAAAGACAAAAATTATTTCCTGATTCAAGGCATTATCACAAACACCAAATCTTAAAGGAGAAATATGTTTAAACGTTTAAGAAGAGTTCGGCTAAACCCTGTTGTAAGGAATCTTGTAGAAGAAACCACTTTGCGGACAAAAGATTTAATTTATCCGCTTTTTATCACACACGGAGAGGGCATAAAAAATGCTATTGCTTCAATGCCTGATGTGTATCAATTCAGCATTGACAATGCGCTAAAAGAGTGTGAAGAGTTAGAAAAACTAGGCATTGAAGCGATTATGCTTTTTGGGATTCCGGCGATTAAAGACAGCGTAGGAAGTGAAGCACTAAGCGAGGAAGGCATTATCGCGCAAGCCTTGCGCGCAATCAAAGCAAAATTCCCACAAATGCTTTTATGCGTGGATTTATGCTTTTGTGAATACACAGACCACGGACATTGTGGAATCCTAAACCCAAAACTCCAAAGCGTGGATAATGATTTAACTTTAGAGATTCTAAACAAGCAAGCCCTTGTGCTAGCACAAGCGGGGGCAGACTTGATTGCTCCTAGCGGAATGATGGACGGAATGATAGAATCTTTGCGTAACGCCCTAGATAGCGCAGGATTCTCTCATATCCCACTGATGAGCTATTCTACCAAATTTGCAAGCGGCTATTATGGACCTTTCCGCGATGTTGCAAACAGCACCCCAAGCTTTGGAGACCGCAAAAGCTATCAACAAAACCCAGCAAATCGCAGAGAGGCGATATTGGAGAGCTTAGAGGACGAAAGACAAGGTGCGGATATTTTAATGGTTAAACCCGCGCTTGCCTATTTGGATATTGTGCGGGATATTAGGGAGCACACTCTTTTGCCACTCGCAGTTTATAATGTAAGCGGGGAGTATGCAATGCTGAAATTTGCGCAAAAAAACAATTTGATTGATTATGAACGCGTTTTGCTAGAAACAATGATTGGTTTCAAACGCGCGGGAGCAGACATTATCATTACCTACCACGCAAAAGAAATTGCCAAGCTATTATAGGACTCGCGGGATTCTATCGCAAGGATAGATTGGTATGCGTCCTTGTGAGAAGTCATTAGGCTTCGTGGCGCACGACTTGCGAAGCAGTTTGCCCGCTTTGAGCCGCAAATCCATAATAATGCAGCAAATAGAAAAAACAATGGAATCTTACGCCTTAATCCCTTGCAGAATCTCGCTTAAAATATCTATTGTCTTTGTCTTTCGCGCTTCAAATTGTGCTTGGCTCTCAAACGCGCCATTGCTTAAATGCCCGCTTTGTACTCTATCGTTTTGCAATGCAAAAATTGTCTCATCAAGCAAATCTTGGATTTTTTCTGGGCTAGATTCTAGGCTACTCTCCCTTCGTACTTGGTTGAAAATCGCCTTATCTAGCTTAGAAACATCACTGATTCCTTGTGCTTTCATCGCCTTTTCTATGTCGTTGGCAAATTTTGCCGCAAGGGCAAGGGCGCGTGTCCCTCTATCAAGTGTAGGTGTGGAATCCTCTTGCTTGTTTTGGCTTTCACTTTCCCATTGCGTTAGTTTTTCCTCTGTTGGCACTACCATACCAAGATACTCGCCAAAGGTTTTCGTCTGCTCTTGGGATTGCGAAGTTTGATGAGAGGGATTCCTATATAGGGATAAATCCTGATAATTTTGTGTGATTTGCATAGGAATCCTTACTTAATATAAATACTTGTGCTCATTGTGGGACCAACATTAATGGAACGCGCTGTGTAAGTAAATGTGCCATTGGTATTGCTAGGCTTGGAAATATCCCAAACTTCCAACCAACCATAAACAATGTTACTATTATTGACTGCGCCTTGACATTCTATCATTGTTGCCTGATTTCCTGCGAAAGTTGCACTATCTGTGCTTCTGCCTCCATAGCCTACAACTCCCGTAATAACTTCAAATGGATTGCCCCCGTGATTGATAATTGTTTCTGTTTGAGTATCGCTAGGAATCTCTTCACAATCATAGCCTGTTTGCTCTTTCATTTGAGACGAACACACTCCTATGATATACACAGCACTTACAGGTGGGGCTGCTGCCTTTGTGGCTTCGTTATTTTTATTTGCCTCATACGCTTTTTTCATTCTCTCTAAAGATTTATCAAATTTCCCACTAAGGATTCTTTCCTTTAGTGGAGAATTTGGCTCTACATAGAAATTCATACCATTTCTCGTAATTTTCTCTTTATCCTCTGTGGTATAGTTGCTATCTGCACCAAATGCGATTGTGCAACTCAAAACACTTGCCAACGCAAGACTTAAAGCTTTTCTTGTCATTTTGACCCTTTAAAATAAGATATGTAGAATCCTAAGCAAAAAGTATGCCAACATTAAGATTCTGTTGTTTTATTTTTCTAAAGTTCTATATTATGGATTGCTTCGGCGTTTCATTCCTCGCAAGGACAAAAATCAGCTATTGCACCCTTGCAAGAAACTTGATTCATTAAAGTTGCGATTCCTTTTCCTCTAGCTCTAAATATTGCGTAATCTTTTCTTCGCACAATGCCTTTTTGGATTCTAACTCCACAGACTTTTCTTGTAATTCTTGCACACCCAAATCCCCTTTAAACAACGCCTCCTCAAGCCCTTTAATTTCTAATTCTAGGCTTTCAATCTCTTGGGGCAGAATCTCTAGTAGTCGTTTCTCTTTGTAGCTTAGCTTTGTCTTTTTGGGAGCTTGAGTTTGCGCCTCTTGAGAATCCTTAAACTCACAAGAAGTTTGTTGCGATTCTAACTCTGCGCTAAACGCCTTGTATTCGCACAATTCGCTTTCAATCTCCAAATATTCGCTAAAGCTTTTGTGCGATTCCACCACCTCGCCACTTCCCTTAAAAACATACAATTTTTGTGCAATCTTATCCACAAAATAGCGGTCGTGGCTCACAAAAATAATTGCCCCCTCAAAACTTTGCAAATATTCCTCTAAAATATTAATCGTGGGAATATCCAAATCATTCGTCGGCTCGTCTAGTATCAAGCAATCATAGGTTTTGGTAAAGAGTAAGGCAAGAGCGACGCGATTCTTTTCTCCACCGCTTAATGCGCCAATTTTTTTATCCAAAAATTCTTTGGGGAACAAAAAATTTTTCAAATAACCAAAAATGTGCATACTTTTGCCGCGCACTTCAATATGGTCTCCGCCAAAAGGACAAAAAGTCTCTAACAAATCCTTGCTATCGTCTAAGTTTTCGCGGTGCTGGTCAAAATAGCCTATTTTCATTTCTCCCCTCTCCACGCTCCCACTGCTTGGCTGAATCTGTCCCAAAAGCAGTTTAAGCAAAGTAGATTTACCTGCGCCATTGCGCCCCACGATTGCGATTTTATTGCCTTGTAGAATCCTTGTTGTCAATCCACGAATCAAGGTTTTTCCGCCGATTTCTACACAGAGATTCTTTGTCTCAAACAGCATTTTTTTGCGATTGCTGCCCTCTTCTTGATTGAAATGCTTGCGCTCTCTTTCTAGCTCCAAAGTCATTTTGCGAATGATGGAGGGATTACTTTTAGCCTCTTGACGCATTTGCATTAGTCGCTCCTTGCGTCCCTCATTGCGTTTTACTCTCGCACGAACCCCGCGCGCGAGCCACTCTTCCTCTGCTTTTAAATGTTTCAAAAGCGTTTCGTGGCTTTTTGCTAGGCTTAGGAGCAAAGCTTCCTTTTGGTGCAAATAATCACTATATCCGCCCTTAAAATGCCGTAATCTTCCCTCTTCTACCTCTACAACCCGCGTTGCGATTCTATCAATAAAATATCTATCGTGGCTGATAAAAACTAGGGTAAAATTCGCACGCAAAAGCATAGATTCCAAAAACTCTACCATTTGCACATCTAGGTGGTTTGTCGGCTCATCAAGCAGTAAAATATCTGGTTTGGATAGCAAAAGACAAGCAAGTGCGACGCGCTTTTGCTCTCCGCCACTTAGCAAATTCACGAACCTATCTTGCAAAGATTCTAGCGCAAAAGTTTCTAATACTTGTTTCACTTTGGATTCCAAATCCCAAGCGTTATGGTGGTCAATCAAGCTAGACAGCTCCGCATATTCTCGCAAAAGAGCCTTATCCTCTGGAATCTCTTGCAGTTGCTTTGCCACTTCAAAATAACGCGTCCTTGCGAGATTAAGGGATTCCAAAGCCTCCAAAATTGCCTCTTTAGCTGTTTGTCCTGCTTTGAAATGTGGCTTTTGGATTAAATACTTAATCTCCAAATCTCCCTCTTGCATACGCGCTCCCTCATCGGGTTCTACCTCGCCACTTAGGATTTTCAACAAAGTAGATTTGCCCGCTCCATTGCGCCCCACGATTGCTATGCGTTCCCCCTCGTGAATGTGCAAGGAAACATCTTGCAAAATCACTTTATAATCGTATTGTTTGGAAACATTCTGCAAAGAAAGATTAGCCATTTTTGCGATTCCCAATCCCTAGCGTATTCTCCTCTGAAGCTTGCGCCCTCTTATAAAGCCACAATACCAAGCAGAATCCGCCGATAAGCAAGGACAAAAGTTGTCCCAAAGTCAGCCAATCAAACGCGATAAAACCAAGTTGCGCATCAGGCTCTCTAAAAAACTCTGCGACAAAGCGCATAAAAGAATACCACACGCCATACAAGATTCCAATTTCACCCACAAACCGCGCTCTTTTGCGCCAAAAATATAGAATCGCAAATACCAAAATACCCTCTAAAAATGCTTCATAAAGTTGGCTTGGGTGTCTTAAAATGCCCTCTACATAGATTCCGATTCCGCTTGTGCTCTCGCGCCCGACCAACTCTTGATTTAAAAAATTCCCAATCCGCCCAAACACATAACCAAGCGGAACACTAAGCCCCACTAAATCCATAAAAAGCCAAAAATCAACCTTTTTGACTTTTGCAAACCAAAGCGAAGCAACCAAAAATCCAATCACCGCCCCGTGATAGCTCATTCCACGAATCCCTACGAAGTTGCCCTCCCTATCAAATGGATTGAAAATCTCCCAAGGGTGGCTTAAATAATAACTCGTCCAAGGGTCATAAAACAAAATATATCCAAGCCTCGCGCCCAAAATCACGCCAATCTCAACCCAAATAAAATAACTATCTAAAAGCGCGTTAGAAATAGGATAATTATCTATCTTGACAAAAACTTTGGCAACCAAAAGCGCGACAAGCAAAGCAAGCACATACATCAGTCCATACCAATGCACCGGAATCCCAAAAACAAAAAATGCAATGGGGTCAAAATGACTATAAATAGAGTTCCATGCTGTCATTGACAACCTCAAAAAACTGGTGCAATCCCAAGCGCACAAAAGTATCATACAAATAAGGGCTTGCGATATAAAAGTGAAATTTAAAGCCATTTTTGCGCGCTAGTTTTAAACAATAGCCAAGAATGTAAAAATTCACTTCTTTTGCCTGTGGAATCTCAAAATGCAATTCTACATTTGGCTCGTTTTTGCGCTTTTCTAGGAGCATTTTCATATCGTGATAATCGCTAACTTCCTTGATTTTGCCACGCAAAATATAAACATTGTCTTTTACTTTTTTGATTTTCAAAACTTAACCTCTTGCAAATAAATAATAAATTCTAGCAAAAAGCGACTAAAGATTCCACTGCATTAGCGCAAAACCTTATAAAAGGTTGTGTCCAATTCAAAGATTGTTTTATGCAGGATTATGGATTGCTTCTGGTGATACCCTCTCAATGACGCAGTGGTAAGCCTTTCTGTCCTTACGAGAATCGCTTGCAATTCGTAGCAAACTAACCATTAGTCATTGCGAGAAAATTTGCAAAATTTTCGTGGCGTGCGTTGCGAAAGCAACTCACCCACACTTGCAAATCTATAATCTCAAACTTTCACAAATCAAACAATGGAATCTAAAAGGCGAGATTCTAAGTTATAGATTGCTTCGTCATTCACTTCGCTCATTCCTCGCAATGACTAAAATCGTGAAATTACAAATATGCTTAATTATGGATTGCCGCGATTCCGCTAGCGCAGAATCTCGCAATGACGAGATTCCACCTTACAAAGTCTCACAAAAATAAGCAGTGATGATAAATTTATGTTAAAATCCACCCTAAACTATCCACAATCAAAGGCAACAAAATGACACCAAACAACACAGAATCCGCGAAACTTAAAGAGCTTGACCTTTCGTGCATTTGGCATCCTTGCACGCAAATGCACGACCACGAGGCGAATATTCCACTAATCCCCATAAAGCGTGCGCAAGGCGTATATCTCTACGACTTTGAGAATCGGGAATATTTGGACTGCATCTCTAGCTGGTGGGTAAATCTTTTTGGACATTGCAACCCTTACATTAGCGCAAAGCTCAAAGAGCAGTTAGAATCCCTAGAACACATTATTTTTGCGGGTTTCACGCACAAGCCTATTATTGAATTATCCCACCGACTTTTGGGGCTTTTGGATTCCAAATTTGGCAAGTGTTTCTACGCCGATAATGGCTCAAGTGCGATTGAAGTTGCACTAAAAATGGCATTCCACGCTTGTGCGCTTGCTGGCAAGAAAAAAAGTAAATTTATATGCCTAGAAAACGCCTATCACGGAGAAACCATCGGTGCGCTAAGTGTCGGTGATGTGGGAATTTATACACAAGTGTATCAGCCGCTTTTGCTAGAGACGCTAAAGGTTAAAGCCCCAAAAGGCGAGGATTATGCGGAATCTTTGGAGTCCCTCAAATCTCTCCTACACAAGCATAAAGAGGAAATTGCCGCATTTGTGCTAGAGCCTTTGATTCAATGCGCGGGAAATATGAATATGTATAGTGCGAAATTCGTGCAAGAAGCGGTAAAAATGTGTCAAGAAGCTGGGGTGTATGTGATTTTTGATGAAATTGCGGTAGGATTTGGGCGCACAGGAAGCTTGTTTGCCTATGAACAATGCGGGGTTGTGCCGGACTTTCTAGCCTTAAGCAAAGGAATCACAGGAGGATATTTGCCTCTTTCTGTTGTGGTTACGACAAATGAAATTTATAATTTATTTTATGCGCCCTATGAGACGCACAAGGCGTTCTTACATTCGCATTCTTACACGGGAAATGCCCTTGCGTGCGCGTGTGCCAATGCGGTATTGGATATTTTTCAAAACGATTCTGTGCTAGAAAAAAATGCAATTCTTTCGCAATTTATTTGGGAGAGATTGCAAGTCTTGCGCGAGTTTAGCTTTGTGCGGAATCTTAGACATCAAGGAATGGTGTTTGCCTTTGATTTAAGCGGATTTGAGGGAGAGCGCAAAGGCTTAGAAGTCTTTAATGCAGGCTTAGAAAGAGGCTTGCTGCTGCGCCCGCTTGGCAATACGATTTATTTAATGCCTCCTTATATTTTGACACAAGAGCAGGCAAGCTATATCGTAGAATCCCTTGTAGAGATTTTAAAGGCTAGAGATTCAGATAACAAGAATAACCTATGAACTACATTGGCTCTAAATTCAAACTCTCCTCTTTTTTGCAAACAAATATAGAATCTGCGCTTAAAGCTCGTGTAAAGCCTCATAAAATGCAAATTTTGAATGGACTTTCTAAACTACAATGATGAGGGACTATTAAACCTAAAAACAAATTTGTGCAATTTTTGAAAAATATAGCAGATACTCTCTTGAAAGCCAAAAATACCAACGCTTTAAGTCAGATTCCAAACGAATCCAAAAGCAAGATTCCACGACAGAATATTTGTATATTTTGAGGAAGTAAGCCTATTTTACGGAATTTCGCAACAATGAGAAAAATGCTAAAAACGAGATTCTATTATCTGCATTTGCACATTCTCTTGCGGGGGAATGGGATTTGACTTCGCAAGATAAAAGGCTACAAGGATATTCACCACCATAGCAAGGAGCAAAAGTGGCGTTGTGCGCTTGATAATCTCCATTGGCGAAACTTTCGCAAACCCAGCTAGAGCAAGAATCCCACCTGCAATAGGAGAAGCTGCCCGCCCCAAACAAGATGCAATCTCTATGGGCAAAACTAAAGTAATCGGCGCGATTCCAAGCTTCGTTGCCACTTCGGGAGCTAGTCTGCCAAAGGCATTAAACGCTGCAATTCCACTTCCCATAATCACGGTGGCAAAATACACCAAAAAGCTAAAGACTGCGATACTCAAAATTACCGCAAAAGTTGCAAATTCTCCCGTTTTGCCAAACCCAGAAACCACATTGACAAGAATCCCTACGCCACCAAGAGACTTAATCCCCTCCGCAAAAACTCCCGCTGCAATGATAATACTAACGACACTAACAAAAATCTCTGCCATCGCCTTTAAAATCACAACCATATCCTCACCAAGTCTTTTAGCGTCTCTATGTCGGATAAATTCTACAACAAAAACAATCGCAATGCTAATAAAATTCGCAGTTACCACATCTAGTTTAATCTGCAAAAAATACGCGGCAAACAAAGAAACCACCGGAAGCCAAGGGAATAGAATATAAAAAGTTGGACATTTGGGATTAAGGATTTGCGGAATCTCTGTTTCATCGTTTAATACGCCCCTTGCCGCGTCTCTTTTATCCACCCAAGCAAAATAAAGCGGAATCACAAGCGCGATGACTGCCACATACGCCGCAACACTCCAGATTTGATAATCCAAAAACAGCCCGACGACATTGTCCTTTTGCCCTACCATATCCGCCATATTGATAGAGCTTCCGTCTTTTGGTCCATAATCAAGCGCAATGAGAGATAGCACACAAACTGCAGTGATAGGGCGAATCTTTAGCGCAAGAAGCACAGGATAAATACAAGCAAGAAGCAACAAAAGCAATCCTGCGTAGCTAGAAATCACAATTTTTAACGCCATTCCTACGACAAATGTTCCACTCAAAATTAAATATTTGTTTTTGATTCTGCCCAAAGGCTTGTTTGCGAGAAATGCAAGCTTAGCAGAAGCGTTGATGTGTCGCATATATGCAGCAAATCCTGCCACACTCATAATAATCAGCCCAACCCCTGAAAGCTGTGTCTTAAAAGTCGCGGTGATAAAGGCAAAACTATCTAGCAAAACATTTAAAAATGTCATTTCTTCTGGCGACCTTATCGGTGCTTTTGGAATCGGAGAACCTGTCAGATAAAAAGCAAAAATCAGCAAAACTAATCCCGAGAGCAAAAATACAAAAATCGGGTTGTATTTTTGGAGTATATAATACGCTACGATTCCAACTGCTAAAAGCGTAGAAATTATCATTAAAGCCGACATATTTTTCCTTAAATAGTAAATTGACTTGCTAAAATTATGAAGTTTATTAT
>NZ_JAIEFA010000083.1 GCF_029067145.1 Helicobacter sp.
CCCCCCCCCCCCCCCCCCCCACCCCCCCCCCCCCCCCCCCCCCCCCCCCCCCCCCCCCCCCCCCCCCCCCCCCCCCAATTATTTTTTGAATTTTTGATTTTGTGGAGTAGAGAATGGCGCAAGATAAAAGCTTAGAGATTCCAAGAGACGAATGGAAAACATTAACTTTTTGCAAGTTTAGAGGGCTCGTGTATGAACAAGGAAGCGAGGAGCTATTTTTCCCAAGTAAAAGGGATTGTGAAAAATATAAGTCCAATTTTGACTTCAAAGAAATTTTGCAAAATAGCGAATTATATATGCCCGATTTTGAAGAATTTAATGATGTTGATGAGGGTAGATATTGGTTTTATAGCGATGAAAAACAGAATGAAAAATTAGCAGAAGTGATAAGAAATATTAGATACGAAAAATTAAAAAAGAAAATTTGCTCTTTTTCACATTTTCACCCAAATGTTCAATGGGATTTAATGTGGGCGCATTATGCAAATGCTCATTGTGGTGTGCGGATTGACTTTAGGATTAATCCTAGCTATCAGGGCAAAGTGTATAAAATAAAATACACCAATCAAGCACCAACTTATAATCTTGATGAGATTCCACGGCATTTAATAGAAATAATGACGACAAAAAAGAAATGCTTTGGGTATGAGCGAGAGTATCGGGCGATAATTGAGGTTGAGGATAAAGATAAAGATAAGCTCCCGATTCTTATCCAAAGAATCATTTTGGGTAGGAAATTTGCTGAAAACTTTATTCCCAATGATAAATTGGGATCTAGAAAATTTGGTGAGAACATTATAAGAATTGCAAAGCAGATTTTAGAAATATGTAAAAATTCTCCTGAAATTTGGGCGTATAAGAGTAGGTATTCTCTAGTGCCTAAAAAGATTGAAAATATAAATTGAGGGGGTATTAATGGGGAGCTACCGAATTAAGCTTACAGATTTCTACTGCGCTGGTAACGAAATAAGTGCAAAGTCATTGGTTGATGAATATGTTGGAGACGAGGAGCAGTATTTAGAATCTATTTGGAATAATGAAGATGGTTTAGTATCCGATGAGGATAGAGAGCGTCTTAAAAAGATTATTTTAGAGCGCATTGCGATTGAGGGTGGGAAATGGAATGGTAAAATTTATGGCGGTCTTTATAAGCATTTACATATTTACATAAAAGATAAAAAGTGCAAAAAGCAATATCTTGAAGACTATCTTAATAGTAGTTTTCTTTGGGGTGATTATCACACAAAACTTGTTTTGGAGATTGAAAAAGAAAGAAACAAGGAAGGCGTGTATGATGCTGAAAATGAAATCCCTTTTTAATCTCAAACAAGGAAATTGTATGCTTTTAGTGATTAGTATTATTAGTGCTATCGTGTATTTGATTACGCGTGGGATTTGCTCGGATATGGCTATTAGCGGGCAGTGGGCAAATCCATACAATCATATCGGATTGTTGTTTATTCTCAATAGATTTTTCAAATGGGTGGCGATTGTAACCTTTGTTCTTTTTATTGTAACGCTTGTCGCATAGGAGGATTAAATGTTGCTTATCGTAGGCTTTATTTGTTTGTTTATTGCCTATTGGGCTGAAAAGCACCTTGTGGATATTAAGATTAATCGCAGAGGTTTCACGCATTCCCCCTTTACAATACCAATTTTAAGCATTTTGTATGCAGTTTTTGGACTCTCTGCTGTGGGTTGTTTTATAGGTTTTATTTTGAAACTAATCTCATAATCAAGATTCCACTTCGTCATTGCGAGACTTCGTAAGAAGTCGCGGTGTGCATTTGCGCATAGCAAATTCACCCACACAGCGCAAATCCATAATCCTACATAAAGAAATATTCACAATGGAATCGCAAAGATTCTTTTGTATAATTGCAAAGAAAATTACAAAGGAAATAAATGCCAAAGAAGCAAACCCCCCAAGAATCCCTTACGCATTTGGGAAATAAAACGCAATATGTTTTCACCTACGACAAAAGCCTTTTAGAAACTTTTGAGAATCAATTCACAGAGCGAGATTATTTTGTCAAGTTTAATTGCCCCGAATTTACGAGCCTTTGCCCTATTACGGGACAGCCGGACTTTGCGACAATTTATATTGCGTATATCCCAGATAAAAAAATGCTAGAATCCAAATCACTTAAACTCTATCTTTTTAGCTTCCGCAATCACGGAGGATTCCACGAGGATTGCGTGAATAGAATCTTAAAAGACTTGGTAGAATTTTTGCAGCCACGCTATCTTGAAGTGTGGGGGAAATTTTTGCCTCGTGGAGGAATCAGCATTGACCCTTATGCAAACTATGGAATCCCAAAGACAAAATATCAAGAAATGGCGGAATATCGCTTGCTCCACCACGATTTATTGCTAGAAAAGGTAGATAATCGTTAAGATTTTCAACCTAACTCGCCTTTCTGTTAAAAGATTCTGTTCGCAGGATTAGATTTGCAAGTGCGGGTGTGTTGCACAAATCTTTTCACCCAAACCTGCACAAATTCTTGCGGATTGTGTGCTTTGTTTGTATAGTCTTGTAAGGATAAAATACAATCATTTTACAAGCTCATCAAGCGGTAAAATCGGGTATAAGGGTGTAATGATAATTACATTTTGACAATAATTTATGCTATAATACCGCTTTGATTTTTTAAATAAGGGATATTAATGCAAATAATGCAAAAAACTATTTTGAATACAGCGATGATAGTTGGTTTAGCGAGTTTTGCTAATGCGGGATTTGAGGAAAATTTTACAAAAAGCGTGCAGGGATTCGCGGGAGTGGAAGTCAAGGTGCAACTCAAAAAACCGCTTAAAAGCTTCAAAAATCAATATTTTGTGATTGGACGCACGCAAGGAGGAGATATTTTTCCGGCACTTGTGAGCCAAGAGGGAAGTTACTTTGTTGCATTAAGTAATATGATGAACCTAGACAAGGAGGATTCCAAAATGATTATGGAGGAACTCCGCAAAGCAGAAAATGCGAAAGAAAAGAAAGATACAGCGGCACTCAACGCACTTTTTTCAGGTTTCAATCAAGAGGATTTCATTTACCTTAGAGGAACGGGTAAAAACCTCCCAACTCATATTGTTGTAACAGACCCGGATTGCCCTTATTGTCGCAAACAATTAGAGGAGATAGAATCTGAACTAAAAGAAGCGAATTTGAAATTAATTTTTGCGCCTGTACATCAAAAGGAAGCCTTTATTAAGGCGCAATTAGCGATGAATCAAACCGCAAAACTTAAAGCAGACGATACAAAAGGCAAAATCAAAATTCTACGCAAATTTTATCAAGACAGAAAATTGAGCAAAGAAGAAATGGCGACAGATTTTACACAAGTGCGCAAAAATACAGATAAAATTTTTGCTAGCAAAGTAATTCGGGGTGTCCCCTTTGTCTTTGAGCAAAAATAATGATTGAAAATGGCGTGTGATGCTAGCGAGTTTGGAGATTCGTTATGAAGGAGTAGAAAATGTCCTCATTACATTTGGCGGTATTTGGGACAAAAGCCTTTCTAAGCAAGTTTTGAATAAATTGGACAGCACTTGGGATTCTATTACGCGACATTTTGGGGGTAAAGAATCACAAAACATAAAAGTTCATATTTTATTAAGAGAAGATTTTGATTTGGATTTTTGTGGCGGGGAAGTTTTGTTGCGTTGGTTGGAGGATTTGAAGCAAAAGGGAAAAATTAGACTTGAGGATTCGCAAAACGCACTCCTTCTTTCCCCCAAAACACAGCAGATTTTCGCTCTTTTGCAAGAAAAGCAAATGCCCGATAAGGAAGCAATCACAGAGGAATTAATTCGCTGGCATTTGGATACTTTTAAGATTCTAAAAAATTGGAGCAATTACGCGCTGATAACCTTTGGATTCTTAGGTGAAATGGTTTATCGTCTTTTGGTGGGTTTTATTAATCCCGCGACGATTCGCCTAAAAGCCTTGTTTTTTCAAGTGCAAGAGGCATTGATTAAAGCGATTCCGATTGTTTCTTTGGCTTGCTTTTTGATTGGAATCGTGGTTGCCTATCAAGGCAGTCTTCAACTTGCGCAATTTGGGGCAAGCATTTTAATTGTGGAGATGAGCTCTATGCTGACTTTGCGCGAAATGGCACCAATTATCACCGCAATCATCATCGCAGGGCGTAGCGCGTCCGCCTTTAGTGCGGAGATTGGAATGATGCGTGCAACACAAGAGATTGACGCAATGAATGTGATGGGGTTTAATCCTATAAATTTTTTGGTTCTACCGCGCGTCATTGCGCTATGTGTCGCGCTGCCTCTTGTGGTTTTTATTGCGGATATTTTTGGATTGGTCGGCGCGATGCTTGTTTCTTCTATACAATTAGGAATCAGTAGCGAGCAGTTTGTGGAGAGATTTTTGCAAATGGTCGGAATACGACATTTTTGGATAGGATTCCTCAAAGCTCCATTTTTTGGGTTAATTATCGCGCTTATTGGTTGCTATCACGGATTCATCGTAGCAAAGGACACGCGCAGTATTGGAATCCATACGACTAAAAGCGTGGTAGAATCTATTTTTTGTGTGATTGCGTTTGACGCATTATGTTCGGTAATCTTTACGCAAATAGGTTGGTAAATGGAATCGCAAACAAATGCAAACTCCCAAAATATCGTAGAGATTCGTAATCTCACAACGACTTATGGGACGCGCACTATTCACGATAGAATCTCTTTTAATATCCGTAGAAAAGAAATTTTTGCTTTGCTTGGTGGAAGTGGAAGTGGGAAAAGCACCTTACTTAATACAATGATTTTTTTAAAACAACCCACAAGCGGCGAGGTGAGGATTTTGGGTCAAAATATTTGGAATCTCAATCCCAAAGACACGCTCCAATGCAAGTTAAATATAGGCGTGTTATTTCAGTTTGGCGCGCTCTTTAGCTCCTTAAGTGTGCTAGAAAATCTAATGATTCCTTTGCGGGAATGGACGAACTTCAGTCCTAGCGATATAGAATCTCTAGCGTATATTTGGCTTACGCGTGTGGGGCTTAAGGCAGAGGTTGCCAAACTCTATCCTAACGAATTAAGCGGTGGAATGGTGAAGCGCGTGGGGTTGGCGCGTGCCTTGGCTTTGAATCCAAAAATTTTATTTTTAGATGAGCCAACAAGTGGATTAGACCCCAAAAGTGCGAGACATTTTGACGCTTTGATTATGGAGTTGAGGGATTTATTGGGGATTAGTGTCGTAATGGTAACGCACGATATGGAATCCGTCAAAGGTGCGGTGGATAGAATGGTAATATTGAAAAATCAAAAAATATTTTTTGAGGGAAGTGTCCGTGAGTTGGCACAACAAACACAATCGTTGGATTTGTTTTTATATCAGATTTAAGGAAGTTTATGGAAGCGCGATTGAATTATGTTTTACTTGGTGTATTTTTTGTTGTTTCGTTAGTTGCATTAGCGGGATTTGTTTTTTGGATGGGAAAATACGATAGGAATCTTAAGGATTACCACGAATATTATCTTTATAACAAGAATTTACCCAAAGGGATTCGGACAGAAACACAGGTGCGATATTTGGGGCTTCCGGTTGGATTTGTTAAGAGTTACAAACTTAATACAGAAGCAGAGGATGTAGAGATTACACTTTGGATTAAAAAAGAGATTGTTTTAAGAGAGGGGGCGCGTATTTTTGTGGATTCTCAAGGGCTAACAGGAGGAGCTTTTCTTTCTCTTGTGCAAGGGCAAGGAGAGTTTTATAAAGAGGGTGAAAAGGCGGTTTTGAGCTTGCAAGAAAATTGGCTAGAAAAAGTTGGAAGCAAGGCAGAAAATGTGTTTGACCGCTTGGAGATGAGCCTTAATCGTATTAATCGGCTTTTGAGTGATAAAAACTTGGACAACATAGAGCGCACTCTATCAGGTTTGGCAAACTTGCCACCAAGAGTAGATAGCGTCCTGCTCTCCGCACAAAAAGAAATTAAAGGTGTGGGGGAAAGCAGAGAGGCGATTCATCACGATATTATTAATGGAGATTATAATTTGCGTGCGATTTTAACGCCACTTCTGTATGATTTAGAGCGAAACTCCAAAACTTTAGAGCAGGTTTTGCAAAGGGCAGAAAGTTCTATGGAAAATTTTTCTAACGCACCGAGTGAGTTTTTGTTTGGCACACGAGGGCAAGCTTTGGGACCACGCGAATAAAAAGGAAATACAATGCAAACAATCCATAAAATTTTAAAAACTTTTTTTATCTTGATTTTTATCTTTGTTTTTGGTGGCTGTTTAGGCAAAGAATTGCCAAGAATTGCTCACTATGAATTGAGCTTAGATACAGAGACTTTAAGTCAATATCAGACACAATTTACAGGCAAAAAGGTGCGGAATCCCAGTCCTTTTGTCTATCTTGGTTCAGAGGCGAGCTTGAAAATCGCTAGCAAAAAAATTGCTTATAAAATCAATGAAAATGCCATTGAATATTTTGTTAGAAACGAATGGATAGAGCCTCTACCCTTGATGATAGATTCTTTGGTGCTAAAAGCCTCCAAGCCTTTGGGATATATTCCTACAAAAGAGCTAAAAAGCAGGATTCCAACCCTTGCTTTGAATCTTTTGGATTTTTATTATGACGAAAAACAAGAAATCGTGGTGCTTAATCTCCTTGTGAAGATTCGGGATTCTAGCCAACTACTTAAAAAAGAAGTAAAGGTGCAAAAGGGAAATTTTTATCAAATTATTGTTGCGATGAATCAAGCGGTTAATTCCGCGATTTTGGATTCTTTTAATCTGCTAGGTCAAGGGAATTGATGTTAAATTCAACTTTGAATCATTGTAAGCAAGATTCTGCATTTCATTGTGCTTTGGAATCTAAACAATATACGATTTGCTTAGAGGATTTTGTCCTAGAAGTCATCATTGGGATTCTGCCAAGTGAGCGCGAAAAGACACAAAAGATTTTGATTAACGCAGAATTTATATGGAATCCTACAATGCAGGCACAATGTGAGAATTCTATGAATTTAGATAAGATGGGGGACTTTTTGGATTATCGGGATTTGAGGAAATTTATTAAAGAATCTTTTGCGCAACAATTTGGATTGTTAGAGGAAGCACAAAGTTATTTTTACCGCGAGATTCCTTTGCGCTTTCCGCAAATCAAGGAGTTTTGGATTAAAATTACAAAATTAGAAATCTTTGAGGATTGCAAAGTTTCAATAAAAATTAATTATCAAAAATAAAAAAAGGATTAAAAAATGGAATTAAAAATTAAAGACAATGCCCCTCTTTTTAGTTTGCCAAATCAAGACAATGCAGAAATTTCTCTGCAAGATTTTCAAGGAAGTTGGGTTGTGGTATATTTTTATCCCAAAGACAAAACGCCCGGTTGCACAACGGAGGCTTGTGATTTTCGCGACCGATTAGAGCTTTTGAGCACGCGTGGCGCAGTGGTGCTTGGAATCAGCCCAGATAGCGTGAAATCTCATCAAGGCTTCATCGCAAAGGAATCTTTGAATTTTACTTTGTTAAGCGATATGCAAAAGTCTGTGCTAAAAAGTTATGGAGCTTGGGGACTAAAAAAGCTTTATGGTAGGGAATATGAGGGAGTGATTCGTTCTACTTTTTTGATTAATCCGCAAGGCAAGATTGCATACATTTGGAAAAATGTTAAAGTCAAGGGACATAGTGCAGAAGTTCTAGCCAAATTAGAGGAATTGCAAGGATAGAGGGCTGATTCGGCGTTCTTGTGGAATCCGACAGGTTAGAATCCGACACATAAGATTTAGCTTTATGGAATCTTAAAGCCCAAAAGTATAAAATACAGCTTTTATTTTAAAGGGTCTGTCAATGTCTAAAGCCGTAATTATCGTATCTGTGATGATTTTTACTACACTGATTGTTGCTTCAAACTATCTTGTGCAGTTTCCAATCAACGATTTTTTTACCTTTGGTGCGCTGACTTATCCCTTTACCTTTTTGCTCGCAGATATTCTAGCCGAGAAATATAACAAGCAAGAAGTGCTAAAAGTAGTGCGTATCGGCATTGTTTGTGCCTTTGTCCCCTCTTTGTTTTTGAGTGAATTTAGAATCGCGCTCGCAAGCATTAGTGCGTTTTTTGTCTCCCAACAGCTAGATGTTTATGCGTTTTATTGGATTAAATCCAAATTTCCTAAAATTTGGTGGCTTAGAAGTGCCGGCAGCACTGCGTTTTCTCAAGCAATGGATACAATGATATTTTTCCACATTGCCTTTTTGTTTGTTATGCCTTGGACAAGCGTGCTAATGCTTATAATGGGGGATTATTTGATGAAATTTATTTTTGCTTTTACAAATACGCCTTTCTTTTATCTTTTTGGGATTAGAATGCAGAAATTTTTGGGAGTTTTTGCGCGATGAATGGAGCAAAACAAAAGGTTGTGTTTTTTGATAGGGACGGCGTAGTCAATCTTGAGGATTCGCCTTATGGCTACAAAATAGAGGAGTTTTATTTTGCTCCGCATTTTATGGAGTTATTTTTAGAGCTTAAAAAGCAAAATGCGCTTTGTTTTGTGGTTACGAATCAATCGGGGATTGGTCGTGGAATCTTTAGCCAAAAAGATTTTGAAACCCTAAGTGCGTTTATGCAAAACTGCATTCACTCTTGCCTTACGATTCCTTTGCGTCAAAGCGGCTTTGTGCCTAAAAATATTGGTTTTGACGGAATCTATTTCTGCCCACATACCAAAGAGGAGCAATGCGCTTGTCGCAAGCCAAAAGCTGCAATGCTAGAATCTGCAATTCGCGAATTTCATTTGCATTTGGAGGATTGCGATTCTTATATTTTGGGCGACAAAGAAACAGATATGCAAGCAGGGCTAAAAGTAGGCGTGCAAACGCGTGTTTTGATAGGCATAGAGGACGCTCCAAGCGCAACGCATAGGGTTGCAAACTTGAAAGAAGCAATGGAAATTTTACTCTAAATAGATTTTACTTGTGGAATTGTGGCAATCTATAATTTGGAATCTCACAGGAGCATTTACAATGGAATCTTTCAGGTAAGATTCTATCTTATGGATTTGCTTTTGTCGCGTTGCTCCTCGCAAGGACGGAGAGAGGGTATTACAAGTCCTCCAATCTCTTTTTAGCGAGTTGGAATCTTTTTTGCAAATTTAGGATTCTAAAAGGCAGGGCAAGCAATCGTCCCTTGCCTTTGTTGTAGGCTTTGATTGCCTCTTTGCCTATTTCTATGGAAAGGTTGTAGTTGCCTCGCGGAATTTCTTGTGAAGCTTGATTGCCCAAGCCCTTTTTTATCGCCCAATAGCTTAAAATAGGAAGCAAGAAATAAAGCCCAAGACGCGCAAATTTTAACAAAAGGAATCCCAAAGCTGCTTGAAGAACCCTCGCTTGACTAGCGGATTCTTTAAGCTGCATAAGCTCATCTGTGAAAACAGGCGTCTTTTGTGCAATATCCCACCAATACTTACCTAGAAACTCACCCTTTGTATCTACATAGACTTTATCGTCTCTCCAAGGTTTATAGCCTAAATAATAGTGCAGAATCTTGGGATTCTTTAAAGAACATTTAAGTTCTTTGCGCGTATAGGGTACATTGTATTTCTTTCCCTCATCGCGTGCCTTGGAGTTGGCATAATAATATACGAGCATATTATAATTTAAGGGTAAAATTTTGTTTTACCAAACAAAGCAGCATTTAACAAGTCTTGGTCATAGGGTTTCCAAATGTAGGAGGAAGCGATATTTTCAAATTGCGCTTCAATTTCTTGGTTGCGCCATTTTTTCATATCTATCAAAAGTATTCCAGCGTTAAAAAACTCTTTGGCTATGGGTAAATTTTCATTGTTATTTTTACCTTTTAGATTATGATGCTCACTGAAGTAGTCTAATACTACTCCTGCTGTTTTTTGCTCTAAATCTATTGCAAATAGCTCGCGTAAATCACAACAAACCAACATATCTATATCAATGTATAAAATCTTATGGATTTCTTTTGGCAATATATTTTCAAATTTTAGGAGATAATATCCTACATAATTTCCTCTAGGACTTGGAAAAATTTTGAAAGGAGAATCATCTATCAAGAAGCATTGAATCTCACAAGGATAGATTGCGGAGAGTTCGGATTGAAGCTTAAGGAGTTTTTGTCGTGTGGTAGTGCAAAGAGAATCACTTAAAACATAGAAGCAATAAGGCTTATTCTGCCCCCCCCCCACTATTTTATTTGTATTATGGATAATGCTTGTCATCAAGCAAGCAGCAAAAGGCACATAGTTTTCGGTAGTAATTAAAAGAATTGGGTAGTTTTGCATTATTTAAATTCCCAATTTTGCGCCTTTTGTAAAATCTTTTCCGCGCCTTGTCGCAAAAACTCTTGTGCCATTTGCACACCTGTGCGTTCGCAATCTGCAAGCGTTTTTACCTGCACTTCCAAACATTCGCGCAAAATCTCTGTGCCATCGGGCAAACCCAAAATGGAGCGCACTTTTAAGATTCCATTTTCTAGGGTCGCATTGACGCCGATAGGCACTTGACAGCCTCCATTAAGTGTGCGCACAAATGCGCGCTCGCAAGTGGTTTCAAAGGCGGCTTTGGAATCGTTTAAAAATTGCAAAAGCGATTCTGTTTTGCTTCCCTTTTTGCATTCTACACCAAGTGCGGCTTGTCCCATTGCCGGAATCATAAAATCCAAAGGCACAATATAAGGCACTTCTTTGTGGATTCCAAGCCGATTTACTCCCGCTTGCGCAAGGATAATCGCGTCAAACTCCCCATCTTGAAGCTTTTTTAGCCTTGTTTGCACATTTCCGCGCAAACTTTGCGTCTCCAAATCCGCCCTTAAGGCACTAAGTTGCATTGTGCGTCTTAGTGAAGTTGTCCCGACACGAGCACCCTTTGGCAAATCCTCCAAACTCGCGTATTTGAAGCTCAAAAAACTATCACGCACATCTTCACGCTTCGTGATTGCTGCTAATCCTAAGCCCTCTACAAATTCCACCGGCACATCTTTGAGGCTATGCACTGCTAAATCTATTTCGCCCTTTAAGAGCAATTCCTCCAATTCTTTTGTGAAAAGCCCCTTGCCACCGATTTTTGCCAAAGGCACATCTAGGATTTTATCTCCTTTGGTTTTGACGATTTTTACTTCCACTTCTATGTCTTTGTATTGCGCCTCTAGGCAATCTTTGATATGGTTTGCCTGCCAAAGTGCTAGCACACTTCCGCGTGTGCCGATGATGAGTTTTTGCATTGCTTCTCCTTACTTTTCTATGACTTCTACATCAATGATTTCGCTATTTTGAGGTTTGTTGCTTGTGGGTGTAGAATTAGAAGCGGATTTTTTCATAAAAGGCTTCACAGCTAAGAATCCCAGCGCACTAAATTGCATTAGAATCCCTAAAATATCAGTTAATCCACCGGGCAAGATGAGTAGAATTGCTCCAAGGATTCTAAAGATATTAGAACCTACAAAGGCTTCATAGCTGATTTCTCTTTCTCTAAGGCGCACAAGGGCGTCGCCTAGAAAAAAGCGGTAATTCATTAAAATAAATAATCCCAAAATAGCGCTGAAAATAATCTCTAATACAAAACCCAAAACGCCCAAGAAATCAATTATTTCAAAGGTAATAAAAACTTCCAAAAACAAATAAATAAAAATTAAAAGGAATCGCATTGGCAAACCTCAAGAATCTTAGAAATCAGTGCGTCAAAATCCACAATCCCTAGTGATTCCTTTTGTAGATTTTTGCGTCTTATGAGTTCTATTTCGCCTTTTTCTAAGCCTTTGCCCACTACGATTCCAAAGGGCAATCCTATCAACTCAAAATCGGCTATTTTTGCGCCATATCGTTCAGCTCTGTCGTCTAGCAAACATTCAATGCCTTTGCTTTCCAAGCTTTCGTAAAGTTTTACGCCCATTTGCATTTGGGATTCCTCTTTGATATTAGAAACGATAAGATGAACGCAAAAAGGTGCGCTCGCACGCGTCCAAATCATTCCGCGCTCATCGTGGTGTTGCTCTATGATTGCGCTTAAAAGTCGCGAGATTCCGATTCCATAACAACCCATAATAAAGGGCTTTGCCTTGCCCTCCTCATCTAAAAATGTCGCTTCCATTGCGCTAGAATATTTCGTGCCAAGCTGAAAAATATGTCCCGCCTCAATTCCCTTAGTAAAATAGAGTTTGCCTTTTCTGCAAACAGGGCAGAAATCCCCCTCTTGAACCTCCACCAAATCCTTAAGCTCTAATCCTTCAAAAGTGCTTAAATCCACGCCGACAAAGTGATAATCCACTTCATTTGCCCCACAGATGAGATTACTAGCATTTTCTAGTTCTTTATCAAAGTAAATATAAGGGCTAGCAGTGAGATTGCGCAAGGCAAAAGGTCCAATGAATCCTTGCACAAGCCCAGCACTTTTTAAGTCTTCCTCGCTTGCTTCTACAAGTTCGTTTGCACCTGCAATGGCGTTTAGGGCTTTGGTTTCATTTAAATTATCGCTTCCACGCAAGAAAAAATATACCAATGCGCTTTTTCCGCCATCAAAGAGTGCTTTTTTTATCACTGCCTTGAGCGTCCAAAAGGGTTCTACCTTGAAAAACTCGCTTAAAGATTCTATGGTTTGCACCTTTGGAGTGTGGAATTTGGCAAACGAAGCGACAGGAGCTTCTGTGTTTGGAAGTTTTTTAACGCGCGTGGCTGCTTCTAAATTCGCTCCATAAGCACAACTATCGCATACGCAAATCGTATCCTCTCCGCTTCTAGCAAGCACCATAAATTCCTTGCTTCCGCTCCCACCAATCGCCCCACTATCTGCAAGGACAGCGCGGAAATCTAGCCCTAAACGCGTAAAGATTCTGCTATAAGTGGCTTCCATAAGGTCAAATTCGCGTTTTAAATCCTCTGTGCTTGAATGGAAACTATAACCATCTTTCATAATAAATTCTCTTGCGCGCATAAGTCCAAAGCGCGGACGCATTTCATCGCGGAATTTGAGGTTGATTTGGTAGAGGTGAATCGGAAGTTGTTTGTAGCTTTTCACATTTGCTTTGACTAGCTCTGTAATCACTTCCTCGTGTGTAGGTCCTAGCACAAAGTCGTTGTCTTTTCTGTCTTTGAAGCGCAAAAGTTCCTTGCCATATCTTTCAAATCGTCCGCTTTTTTGCCAAAGACTAGCAGGAGTTACAAAGCCGAGTGCGACTTCATTTGCCCCTGCATTGTCCATTTCCTCTTTGACAATTTGGCGCACCTTGTCTAAAACGCGTTTGCCAAGAGGCAAAAAGTTATAGATTCCGCTACCAATTTGTTGGATAAATCCGCCGCGAACTAAATATTCGTGGCTTTTTAGAACGACATCTTTAGGAGTTTCTTTAAAAGTGGGGAGAAATAATTTTGAAAATCGCATAGTTTTCCTTGTGGTTTAGGATAAAGTTTTGTCTTGAGCGTATTCACATTTGTAAGATTCCAACATTTTGCCTTGTGTATCCTGCTCAAAAAGGAATCGCAAGGATTCCACGACACTATCGCCTTTGGGCGTGTTGGCAACAGATTTTAGGTTGATTGTCAAATCGTGCAAAAAGGTATTAAAGGCATTGTGGAGAGTTTTTTCAATATTTTTTTCATAGTCTTTTGGCAAATAACCTTTCGCAATTCCTTTGTTTAGTTCTTTCATTGCAGCGTCTTTGGCGAGTGCGCGAATCGTTTTAATGAGTGGTTCTACATTGAGACTTTGTTGCCAGCTGAAAAACTCTTGCGTTGCTCTTCCTACGATTCCATAGGCAATTTTTGCTTGTTCCTCGCGCAAGGCTAAGTTTTTGCGCACAATATCTTCTAAATCATCTACGGCAAAAATTTGGATTTTGTCGCTTCTTTCCATAATCTCACATTCAATATCTCTTGGCACAGCCAAATCAAACCAATAGCGATTCCAATCCTTTGCCTCTACCATATCATAGGTAATAATCGTATGTGGCGCGCCTGTGGCACTAAAAATAAGGGGAATCTCGTTGATATAAGTGCTAAGGTCTTTGAAACTTTCTGCACGAATCTTTGCGTTTGGAGAGAGGGCAAAAATTTCATCGCAAATTTTCTGTGCATTTTGAATTTCGCGGTTGATGATTAAAACCTCACAACCCGCGTTAATAAGGTGTTTTGCACAAAGATTACTCATCTCACCCGCTCCAATCACGAGGGCAAATTGATTTTTCAAATCCCCTAGAATCTCTTTTGCCTTAGCTACTGCGGTACTCGCTACGGAGACAGAGTTTTGTGAAATGCTTGTGGAGTTGCGCACGCTCGCGGCACACCGAAAGGCAAAATGAATCGCGCGGGAGAGATATAAGCCGCAACAGCTTAACTCATAAGAAAACTTAAATGCGCTTTTGAGCTGACCTGAAATCTGTGTTTCTCCTACAACAAGGCTATCTAGTGAGCTTGCCACGCTGAAAAGATGATGAATCGCACTTAAATTTTCGTAACTATCCGCGCGCGTTCGTAGCTCTAAGAGCGGAATCTTGGAATAATTGCTAAGTTTATCTAGCAAAAATTCCTCTGCTTTTTCGGCATTTTGGACATTTAATATAAATTCAATGCGGTTACAAGTAGAGAGAATCACTGCTTCGCTGATGAATTTGTTGCTAACCAAGTCTTGCAAAAATTCCTTTGTCGCAGGATTCTTTATCTCCAAGCTTAAGGCTTCACGCATAGCAATATCAGTATTTTTATGCGAATAGCTTAAAATGTAATAATCCATTATTTTCCTTAAAAGTCGCGTTCAATCATTTCGCGCATAATTTGTATAAGTTTATCACAAGATTGATTAGCAATCGCTTCAATTCCATTGTTGCCCAAATGTTTTGCTAGAGCGAGACTTTGAGTGATTGCGTCTTTTGCCTTTAGCTCACTTAAAATCCATTCTTGTTCTTGCGTTTGTAAGTCTTGTTTAAACGCATTTTTTAAACGCGCTTTGCCCTTATCGTCTAGTTTGCTATACAAGAAAATATAAGGCAGGGTTGTTTTACCCTCTTTGAAGTCGCTTAGGGCGGGTTTGCCTAGAGTTTTGGAATCTGCAACAATATCTAGCACATCATCAATGATTTGAAATGCGATTCCAAGATTACGCCCATAGAGGCGGAATCCCTGCGCTTCCTCTGCGCTTTTACCTGCTAAAAATGCTGCGGAATATGCGGTGGCTTCAATGAGCGCAGCAGTTTTGTGTTCTATCATTTGGAGATATTGACTTTCATTGGGATTAAAGCTTTTTGCTAACTCTACATCTTCTAGCTCGCCGATTGCAAGAGTAGTAACCGCATTTGCAATAATGCGCGGAATCATTGGATAATTTTCTTGCAAGCTTGTAAGCTCACAAAAGGCTTTGGAATAAAATATATCGCCTAGCATAATCGCGTTTTTATCACCAAAAAGTGCATTGATAGAGGGCTTAGAACGTCTTGTAAGGGCATTATCAATCACATCATCGTGCAGAAGTGAAGCACTCTGAATCATCTCAATGATTGCACAAAGTAAAATACACTCCTCACACTCGCCCGCGATATGAAGCGCAAGTTTGGAGCGCAGCATTTTGCCTCGCTGCAAATGCGCACTCAAGTCTAATACGAGCGGGGATTCTAATTCTTTTAAAAATTCTTGAATTTTTGTTTCAATGCGCGCTAAAGCCTCCATTGGGAACCTTCCTTTCATCAATGATATTAAAATCTCTGTTACCTTGATAAAGATAATATTTTAGGGTTGCAACTTTTTTGGTGCGGTGATAATCCTTAAAACATAGCATAAAAAAGGGCTCTTCACTATAATATTTTTGCTCTGGTTTGAGCAGAGGGACTTTATAGCACCTGCGCTGATAGTCTTGATAAAGAATAAATTGGTGTGGAAAAGAATCGTAATTTAAGTGCATTACCAAGCCCTCGTTTTTTAGCAATGTCCAACGAAAAAACAATGTCTTAGCCGCTTCTCTTGCTTGTAAAGTCAAAAGATAAAATTCATCTTTGTTTAGCTCAATGAACTTTTCTGTTTTCCAAACAGGAGGTGCAAAAAGCATTGAAACTCCTAGAATCGCGCTTAAGATTGCCGATAAACTAAAGAGTGCAAATATTTTCATTCTTGGGATTCCATTGGAGTTGCTTAGTGTAAGGATTGCATTTTGTCTTTATTCATTTTGGGTTAAAATATTTCCCATAGATTCAATTGCAATATTTTGTGTGCGATGATGGATTTCCTCTGAGGATTCCTCGCTATTGGCTAAATAGGCTAATTCTTCTTCCCACATTTCGCCGAGCCTTTTTTCAAGCAGAATCTCCATTGCTGCTTGACGCTCTAGCAAGCGCGTAAGCTCTTGTGCGCTTAAACCTTGTGAGGCATTAAAGATAATCTCAATCCATTTTTCTTGGGGTAAGCCCTCTAAAATATGTTCCATAGTATTCCTTGTATTTATGAGTTTAGTCGCACAAGCACGGCATTTTGGTGTGCGTCTAGTCCCTCTGTGTGTGCGAGGATTCCACATTCTTGCCCCATTTGCGCAATTCCTTTTTTGGAAAAGGCGATGATAGAGGATTTTTTCATAAAATGCTCTGTGGAAAGAGGCGAAAAAAACTTTGCACTTCCACCTGTTGGTAGGGTGTGGTTTGGTCCTGCAATATAATCCCCAATGGGTTCGGGAGTGTTTTCTCCGATGAAAATTGCCCCCGCGTGTTGAATCTTAGGTAGAATCTCCAAAGGATTTTTCACGAGCAATTCTAAGTGTTCGGGCGCAATTTGATTCATCAAGGCAATGCCCTCTTGCAAACTTTGCACAATGAGGATTGCCCCGCGCTCATTAATGGATTTTGCTGTGATTTCCTTGCGTGGCAAGGTGGCTAAAAATTCCTCAATCTTTTGTGCGACTTGTTTTGCTAAACTTTCGCTTGTGGTGATGAGAATGGAGCTTGCCATTTCATCGTGTTCTGCTTGTGAGAGCAAATCCCAAGCAAGATAATCCGCCCTTGCCTCTCCGTCGTTTAGGATTCCAATCTCACTAGGTCCCGCAATCATATCAATCTGTACTTCTCCAAAAACAAGCTTTTTAGCAGTCGCAACATAAATATTGCCCGGTCCCGTGATAATATCTACTTTTTGGATTCCTTTTCCTTGTGAATCTTGCGCACCAAAGGCGAGCGCACCTATTGCACTTGCCCCGCCGATTTTATAGGCTTCTTGGATATTGCAAAGGTGCATAGCTGCAAGCAATAAGGGATTGGGTTCATTGTGTGGAGTAGGCGTGCAGACGACAATTTCTTTCACACCCGCGACAAGAGCTGGAATCGCATTCATCAAAAGTGAGCTTGGATAAGCCGCCTTGCCTCCGGGGATATATAGTCCTGCTCTGTCCATAGGCGTAACTTTTTGTCCCAAAATATTGCCGTTTTCCTCAAAGTCTAGCCAAGTTTTGGGCTTTTGTTTGGAATGAAAAGCATAAATGCGTTCAAAGGCGAGTTGTAAGGAATCTTTCAAAGGAGTTTCTAGGGTAGTATAAGCCTTTTGCATTTGCTCTTGCGTGATTTTTAAATCCGAAAAATTAGTCGGATTCCAATTATCAAATTGTGCAACTTGCGCTATAATTGCACTTTGTCCCTGCTTTTTAATCGCATTGAGCAATTCCTTGACGCGTCCCTCCACGCTTTCTATATCCATAGCACCGCGCTTGAGTATTTTTTCAAACTCTGTATTGAAATTTGAATCTTTATTATTTAATAAAGCAATCATTCTTGAAAAACTCCTTTGATTCCTTATAAGAATTTGGCATTTTAGCCTTTTATGTTTAATTTTATTTTAATTGCAGAATCTTGCTTGTAAAGATTCGTTATTATCTGCGTATCCAAATGGCTTTAGGCTAATTTTGTATAAAACTTTGTTAAAATAGTGCAAAATTTTTATAAAGGCATAGAATGCAAGATTCTAAAATGCGAGAAATCTTGAAAGAATCCAAAGTGATTGCGGTGCTTGGGCTCTCTCCAGAAGAGAGCAAACCAAGCCATAAGGTGGCAAAATTTTTGCAAACACAAGGCTATGAGATTCTGCCTATTTATCCTAAGGGGGGCGAGATTTTGGGAGTAAAAGCCTTTGTGAGCTTAAAAGAAGCCTTTGAAGCACAGAACAAAGCGGGTGTGCGGATAGATATTTTAAATGTCTTTCGCAAAAGTGAAGCATTGCCCGAAATTATGCGTGAAGTGTTGGAGTTGCAGAATCCTCCACTTTGTGTTTGGGTGCAATTAGGATTGCAAAATGCGCAGGCGCGTAAAATGCTAGAGAACACAAAGATAATGTATGTTGAAAATTTATGTATCAAACTTGAATATGAGAGGTTGTTTTGATGATTCCACTTTCTAAAATTATGGACGCTAAAGCGCGATTAGAGGGAATCGTGCAGAATACAAAGTTAGCTTTTGCGCCTAAGCTTAGCCAAATTTGCGGAGCAAAAGTGTATGTCAAGCAAGAAAACTTACAAAATACAGGCTCTTTTAAGTTGCGCGGTGCTTTTAATAAAATCTCCTCTTTGAGTGAGGAGGAGCGCGCCTGTGGCGTGATTGCTTCAAGTGCAGGGAATCACGCACAAGGGGTTGCGTATAGCGCAAAACATTATGGAATCAAGGGCGTGATTGTAATGCCAGAGGCAACGCCACTGCTGAAAGTAATGGGAGTAAAAGAACTTGGAGCAGAAGCGATTTTAAAGGGCAATAATTACGATGAAGCCTATGCATATGCGCTAGAATATGCTAAAACGCATAATTTGCAATTCATTCACCCTTTTGCCGATGAGGAAGTGATTGCAGGACAAGGCACGGTTGCACTAGAAATGATTGAGGCACAAAGTCATCTTACAAGCATTGTCGTGCCAATCGGTGGTGGCGGGCTGATTTCTGGAATCGCAGCGGCATATAAGCAAATGTTGCCGAGCGTGCGGATTATTGGAGTTGTCGCAGAGGGTGCGCCTGGAATGTATCATTCTTACCACAAAAAAGAAATCCAAAGCACGGATTCTGTGCGCACAATCGCCGATGGAATCGCAGTGCGTGATGTGAATTCTAAAAACTTTGAATATGTTTTAGAATCCGTAGATGAAGTCGTAATGGTAGATGATGAGGAAATCGCTAATGCAGTGCTTTATTTGCTAGAGAATCAAAAGCTTGTCGTAGAGGGAGCAGGGGCTAGTGTGGTTGCAGCAGTATTGCACCATAAATTTGCTTTGCAAAAGGAAGAATCTTTGGGGCTTGTGTTGAGCGGAGGAAATATTGATGTAACAATGCTTGGAAATATTATTGAGCGGGGGCTTGTGCGCTCCCACCGCAAAATGCAAATTTCTGTAACGCTAATAGACAAACCCGGAAGTTTGCAAAGATTGAGTGATTTACTCTCTAATCTTGGCGCGAACATTGTCAAGATTGATTTTGATAGGACTTCCACTTCTCTTGCTTTTGGTGATGCAAATATTGTGATTATGCTTGAAACAAAAGGCAAAGAACATCAAGGAGCGATTCGTTCGCAACTACAAAAACAAGGTTATATATTTGTAGAGATTTAAGGAATCGCAACTTTGAAACCACAAACTCGCAGTTTTTTTTGGCTTTTTGGCTTATTTTTTTTAAGTCTTAGTGCGCTTTTGTGGCTACTTAGCACATTAAGCATTAGCCATAACGAAGCGCAAGAGTTTTTTAATCCGCAGCATTTTTGTGGATTTGTTAGCTCTTATAGTGCAAAGATTCTAGGACAAAACGATTGGAGTTTGCGACTGCCTTTTTTATTATTGCATTTTTGCAATGCCTTTTTGATGTATTATTTTGCAAGAGATTTTTTAAAGCACTCTAGCGACGCAGTTTTTTGCACTTTGTTGTTTCTTTTATTGCCAGGTGTGAATGCCGCTGCACTGCTAGTTTCTAATAGTGGAATCGTGATTTGCTTGACATTGATTCTTTGTATTTGGGTGCAAAAAAACGACACGATTCCTTATGGATTGCTTTTGATAATGGCTTTTGTGGATAGAAGTTTTGCTTTGGTTTTTATTGCATTGATTTTTTATGGCATTGAACGCAAGCAAACACTTTTGATTTTTTTGTCTTTGGGGTTTTTCGCGCTGAATATGTATTGTTTTGGATTAGAGATTGGCGGACACCCAAGAGGCTATTTTTTGGATAGCAATGGGCATTTGTTGTTGATTTTTTCTCCATTGTTATTTTTGTATTTTTTATACACGCTTTATCGTTATTTTAATCAGAGTAAAAGACCTTTGATTTGGTATATTGCAAGCGTGGCGTTGGGCTTTATTTGGTTGCTCTCCTTGCGCCAAAGGGTGCAGACGGAATTTTTCGCACCTCTGCTAATTGTAGCGATTCCTTTAATGGTGAATCTCTATTTTTCTGGGCTTCGTGTGCGTTTGCCACAATTTCGGGCGCGTTATACGATTCCATTTTTGGCTACTTTTTTAGTTTTGTTGCTTTGTAGTGGAATGTTGTTTTTGTCTAAGCCACTTTTCGTGCTTTTTCCTACCGCAAATGAACATTTTGCTTTTCGGCATTTTATTGCAAAAGAAGTTGCGCAAGCCTTGCATTCTCAAGGAATTAAACGCGTCAAAACAGAGGCAAAAATGCAGGAGAGATTGAAGTTTTATGGAATCTCTAAAGGAGGTTTGAGACTTGGCAATAGCCCTAGAGCAAATGCTTTGAGGATTCCTATTTATTATTATGATAAAAAAGTTGCGACTTTTTATGCTTACGATTAGATGATGAAGCCCGCGTTTAGTTTGCTAGAAATTGTGCTTGTGCTTGGAATATTAAGTGCGTTAATGTGGCTTGGCTATGCTTGGTTCCCAGATTCCAAATTGTATTTGGCGCAAAACCAAATCCTTGCGCATTTAAATTACACGCGTTTCTTGGCATTAAGCAGCACAAAGCATATCACGCAAAGTGCATTTTGTCAGAGTGATTATTGCCAAGCAGAGAGGGAGAGATGGACAGAATCCTTATGGAGATTGCAATTTTCTAAGCTTCAAGATGTGGGTTATGCGTATTATATTTATAGCGATTCTGCGCGAAAGGTTAGCACAAAGCATTTTGATGACCGCCCACGCGATGCGCAAGAAATCGCTCGCGACCCTTTGGATAACAAATACTTAAATAGCTACAATTATGATAATTCTAAGTTTGCAAACGCACTTCGTGCGGGAGATTTGGCAATCACAAAGCGGTATGGAATCCTAGAAGTGCGAATGAGCGGAGGTTGTGGGGAAAGTGAGGGCGGAAGGGTTTTGTTTGATGAACTAGGTTTTTTGCGTTGTAAAAAACCCTACGAACAGGTGATTTTTCCGCAAGGAATGGTGCGTTTAGAGTTGCAAGGAAGCAGCGGCAAAAGTGTGGGAATTTGCATTTTAGAAAGCGGAATCGTTAAAAAATGCTAAAATTATTTTAAATTGTGTTATAATTAAAGATTTATTTTAAGGCGAGACTTTGAAAGCCGTTGAGAAGCAGAATCTAGCCAAAAAACATTTTGGACAGAATTTTTTACAAAATGAAAGTGTGCTAGAAGCGATTATCCAATCCATTCCCAAGATAAATAAAGAAATAGAACTGATAGAGATTGGGGCTGGCTTAGGTGATCTAACAAATAAGCTATTAAGCTTAGGGAATATCACTACTTATGAGGTGGATAAGGATTTGATTCCTTATTTGCAAGAGCGTTTGAAAGGCGCATTAGAATGCGGGAGATTGAGCCTTGAAATAGGCGATGTATTGGAGATTTGGAGGGGTGAGAGTTTGCGCGGAAAAGATTATTTTCTTGTGTCAAACTTGCCTTATTATGTTGCAACCAAGATTGTGATAAAAACCATCAAAGACCCGCTTTCTTGTGGCTGTGTCGTGATGACACAAAAGGAAGTTGCGCAGAAATTTTGCGCACAATGTGGAGAAAGTGATTTTAGCGCATTAAGTGTGTTAGCGCAAAGCGTAGGAGAGGCAACACTGCTCTTTGATGTGCCTCCTAGTGCCTTTGTTCCGCCGCCTAAAGTTACTTCTTCGGTGTTTTTGCTACAAAAAATAGCGAATCCACCGAGTTTTAAGGATTTAGAACATTTAGAATCCCTCTTGAAAGTCGCCTTTAGTGCGCCTAGAAAGACGATTTTGAATAACTTAAGTAAAGCCTATCCCAAAAAAGAGATTATGGACGCTTTGGAATCCTTGCAGATTGCACCTAGCAAACGACCTCACGAGATTGATACGACTAATTATCACCGACTTTTGAAAATTTTATAAAAGGCGGAAGTTATGGAAGACAATAAAACAAATGAAAATTCAAATCGGACAGAAAATCCTAAAAGAAATCACGAAAACCCTCGTGAAGCCAAAGGAGAAAATAGAGAGAATCGCGAACCAAATAAACGCCGATTTAAACCGCGCAAAACAGAGGAAGCAAATGGGACAGAAAAACCAAGAAACCCAAGAGCGCAGAATCGCAATCGCCCTAATTCAAGGTTCAAAAAACAGGAAAATGCACAAAATAATGCAGAGGTAAGAGAGAATCGCCAAAGATTTGACAAAAATTATGGTAACAAAGAAGTCAATGCGTCTAATTTGGAGTTGCGCAAAGCCGTAGAAATCAATGCCAAAGTGCATAAAAGCGCATTGACATTGCATTCTCAAGTGGAAATTAATCCTAATGGCAAGGTACGCATTACGCCGCTAGGAGGCTTGGGCGAGATTGGCGGCAATATGACGATTATTGAAACACAAAATAGTGCAATTATTATTGATGCAGGAATGAGTTTCCCTGATGATAGTCTGCACGGGGTGGATATTTTAGTGCCAGATTTTAGCTACCTTGAAGTGATTAAAGACAAAATTGCGGGGATTATTATTACCCACGCGCACGAAGACCATATCGGCGCAATGCCTTATTTGTTTAAAAAGTATCAATTTCCCATTTATGGCACGCCTTTACCTTTGGGATTGATTGGCTCAAAGTTTGATGAACACGGACTTAAAAGATTCCGCTCGTTGTTCCGTGCAGTAGAGAAGCGCAAGCCGATTCAAATCGGAGAATTTGAGATTGAATGGATACATATCACGCATTCTATTGTGGATTCTAGTGCATTAGCAATCAAAACAGAAGCGGGTTTGATTTTCCATACAGGAGATTTCAAGATTGACCATACGCCTATTGATGGCTACCCAACGGATTTAAATAGAATCGCCTATTATGGGGAGCAAGGAGTTTTGTTGCTCCTTAGCGATTCTACAAATTCGCACAAAAGTGGCTACACTCCAAGTGAAGCAAGCGTGGGACCGGCGTTTGATATGCTATTCTCTCGCGCGAAAGGGCGTGTGATTATGAGCACTTTTAGCTCCAATATCCACCGTGTGTATCAAGCGATTGACCACGGCATTAAATATGGGCGCAAAGTCGCAGTGATTGGGCGTTCAATGGAGAAAAACCTAGAGATTGCAAGGACTTTAGGCTATATTGAATTACCACAAAATATTTTTATTGAAGCGCACGAGGTGGCAAAATATGCCGATGAGGAAGTGTTGATTGTTACGACAGGCTCGCAAGGTGAGACGATGAGCGCACTCTATCGTATGGCAACAGACGAACATCGTCATATCAAGATTAAGCCAAGTGATACGATTATTTTATCCGCTAAGGCGATTCCGGGTAATGAAGGTTCTGTTTCTAATATTTTGAACTTTTTAAATAAAGCAGGGGCAAAAGTTTATTATCAAGACTTTAGTGAGATTCATACGAGCGGACACGCAGCACAAGAAGAGCAAAAACTAATGTTGCGCCTTGTGAAGCCAAAATTCTTTTTGCCTGTGCATGGAGAATATAATCATATCCTTAAACACAAAGAAACCGCGATTAGCTGTGGTGTAGAGGAGCGTAATATTTATCTTATGGAAGACGGCGACCAAATGGAGATTGCACACAATTATTTGCGCAAAGTGCGAAGTGTGAAAACTGGCAAAACCTATATTGATAATCAAGTCAATGCCACGATTGCAAATGATGTGATTTTGGATAGGCAAAATCTAGCAGAAAATGGAATCTTAATTGTGCATTTGGAGTTGAGCAAAGCAAAAAATTCTATTCTCTCTAAGCCACGCATTCAAAGTATGGGAATCGTTGCAAACAAAGATACAATGGCGTTTAACAAGGAAATTGAGGAATTTTTCAGTCTCTTTGTGAAAAATTGCAAAAAAGAATTGTATAACAGCCAAAAAAGTATGGAAAATGAGATAAGAAATGCGCTAAGGAAGTTGATGTTTAAGAAAACGAAGCGGTATCCAACAATTATTCCAATTGTGGATTTAAAATAAATTACTTCTGCTATGGGGTTTAGATTGTGGAATCTAAACCTTTTGCGTTTATTCCTCTAGCACACAGATTTCTCTTTGTTTGATTGCAAGCAAAGTGCGGAATCCGACAATTAGCACAATTATGCTACTTAATACAATGCCAAAAATCCCTAAAAATGCGTAGAATAACGAACCGCCTAGGGAATAAAGCTCTAATGCGCAGAGCGTCCAAGCGGCAGTTGGAAAGGTGAAAGCCCACCAAGAAAGTGCGAATTTTAATTCTTTAAAGATTCCAAAAAGACTAATCATCAAAAGCATAAAAAACAATGCCACACTAAAGCTTGCACTTGCGATTCCATAGAGGCTAGCAATAGAGGCATAGTCTTTAAATAAAAGAAGTATATCCAAAGCAAAGACACTAGGTGGCGCGATGAAAATAAATAAAGTCGGAGAGAGTTTTTGTGGCAAATGTTCTCCAAAAATGAGGCGAATCAAAAGTGCAGCATTGAGCAAAATCCAAAAGAAACTGCCCACTCCAAAATAAAAAACTAAGATTTCAAAAGGAATCCAAGCCATTTTTGCATTCAAATTCATTCCAGCAAGCGGCACAATGAGATTCCCAACGATAGGAATAAACCAAGCAGGATTTGCCATTTTTTGTTCTAAGGCGTGGAGAAACCAGAATCGCACAACATAAAGACTGAGAATCAGTTGCAAAAAAGCACTAATATAAAAAATAATAAGCGCAAGCCATAAGGGAATAAAGTGTAAAATTAGCATTAAGACAATCAAAAGAGAGACACAAACAGCAGAGAAAAAATTAATGCGCACAGGGTGTTTTAGCTCTTTTGAAAATGCGGGGTAATGCCGAATGATTTTTGCAAGATAAAGGATGCTGATTCCACATAGCAAAAAAACACTAAAAAAAGAAAGTGCGGTAAGAAGCCACGAAAGATTCACTTCTAATTCAAAGATTCTAATCGTTTTGCTAACCACAAGCGTAAGTCCGCCAATGCCCATAACAGAAGCAAAAAACATAATAGGAAAATGTAAAAGCCAATTTCTAGAATCAATCGTCGGCTCTATTTTTGGGGTATTCATTATAAGCCTTTTTGGAGAAAAATATCTTTAGCCTACGAATCGCAAGAATCACATTGTAGGAATTTTGACTTGCAATGGGGCGAACCCCATACAAGATTAATAAAGGTCAAAGTATTTTTGGATTTCTTTTGGATTGTTTGTTTTTGTAAGTGCCAACATTAAAAGAACCCTTGCTTTTTGAGGATTGAGATTGTTTGCGCTAATGAAGCCTTGTTGGATTTCTTCCTCACTTAGGGGGACTAAGCCAGAGCCAACGCGTGAGCTTTTTGCCACTACAAGTTTCTTCTGTGAAAGAAGCTCAATTAGATAGTTTTTTTGATTTTCGTGAATGCTACCTGCTCCACTTCCTGCGACAACTAATCCTTTTGCACCTGCGTTTAAAAAGGCTTCTACTGCGACTTTTGAGCCATCGTTAGAATAAGTATAGACAATATCTACTTTAGGCAATTCTTTTAAGCCTCTAACGCTAAAAGGAGAATTCTTTGTGTGTGCTTTGACGCTAAGAGAGTTAAAAAACACTTTACCATCTACGATATAGCCGATTTCTCCGCTATTGGGAGCTTTAAAGGTTTCAACATTTAGTGTATGGGTTTTGCTTACTTCTCTTGCGCTATAAATTTTGTCATTAATCGCCACCATTACGCCTTTGTTTCTAGCGTTTTTGTCTCCTGCAAGTGCAACTGCATTATAAAGGTTTTTAGGTCCATCTGCGCTAATAGCAGTTGCAGGTCTCATTGCTCCTGTTAAAACGACAGGTTTATTACTTTTTACCACAAGATTTAAAAAGTAAGCGGTTTCTTCCATTGTGTCTGTTCCGTGTGTGATGACGATTCCATCTACATTGGAGCTTGACAAAAGAGAATTGACTTTGTTTGCAAGTGTAAGCCAAACTTGGTCTGTCATATTAGAGCTATCAATATTTGCCACTTGCTCGCCACTGATGTTGGCAATATTCTTTAGCTCTGGTACTGCGTTAATAAGCACTTCTATGCCCAAACTGCCTGCTTTGTAGCCTGTGGTTGCAAGGTCGCTTTTTGCCTCTCCTGCGATTGTTCCACCTGTTGCTAAAATCACGATATTTGGTTTAGCAAACGCCATCATGCTTACTCCTAGCATAAGCAAAATTCCAAAAAACAATTTTTTCATTTTTACTCCTTGAAAATTAAAAGTCCTTGTAATTATATCAAAGTTGTTATGAAAATATTTTAAAGCAATCCTTCTTTTAAGGTGATAAAATCACATAGCTTTAATTGTTGTTTAAGATATAATATTAAGAGGTTAAGAGAATAACAAGGCAAGGAGCAACAATGTTACAGGCTTTATTAAGAGTAAATGATGTGAGTTTAAAGTTTAAAATTATTTTTGCAAGTTTTGCAGTAGCTCTCGTAGGACTTGCTTTGGTTGTGATATTGGTGGGAAATAAAAACTTTGATTTTGCGAAGGAAACAACAACAAATTATGCGCAAGCTACACTTAAAAATCAGGCGAGAACTTTAGAGGGTAAAATCAATTTAGGTTTTGAAAATGCCGCAAATCTTGCTATTTTGGCTAACGAAAGTTTGCAGAATCTAAGAACTCAAAACACTAACTCTCTTTGCGATTCTTACTGCTCTACAATGTTAAATGGTTATTTAAAAACAATCATAAGCCAAAACAATCTCTATCAAGCCGCATTTATTAGATTTTTTAATGGTGAGGTTTATACCACTTCTTCTAATCCCCAAAATATCTTGGAATCTCTTAAGACAAATGAAATCAACGCATTGTTTAAGGGCAACAATACACAGGCAATTTTCATACCCAAGTTAAAGCCAAAGCCAAAAGATAGTGCAGATAAAACTCCTCTCTACGCCCCTGTTTATTTGTTGAATAAAATTATTTATAACTCTCAAACTATCGGGATTAGTGGGATTGTATTTGATTTAAAGAAATTGGGCGAAGAAATCAAGCAAATTAAAATCTTAGAAAGCGGTTTTGTCGTCCTTCTTTCTCAAGATAGCGTGGTTTTGCACCATAAGTTTTTCCATACTTTTAATCGTGAAATGGCAAATGTAGATAAGGGTGCAAATGAGTATTTGAAAGAAGCTTTATTGGGCAAAGAGATTATCTTTGATAGAATCAGCCCTAATACCAAAGCACCGATTACAACGATTATGGAACCCCTTACGCTCGGCACAAACAATAATACGATTCGTTGGGTAGTGTTTGCAAATATTCCCTTAGAGGAAATGTTAAAAGTCGCTAAAGGGAATCGTAATTTTGCAGCAATGATTTCTTTGTTTGTTTTGATACTTATCTGTGTTGTAATGTATCTCGTGGGGCATATTATTTATAAGCGGTTAAATCTAATAAAGACCGGCTTGCAGGAATTTTTTGATTATTTAAACAACAAGCGCAACGATTTCCAAGATATTCCCCTTGTTTGTAAAGATGAGTTAGGCATAATGGGTAAAGTTATTAATCAAAATGCTAAAAATATCAAGCTTGATTTAGAAAAAGACCAAATTGCTATTAAGGAATCTTTGCAGGTTGTTGCCAAAGTAGAGCAGGGAGATTTGAGAGCGCGTATTGAAGCCAATCCAAACAATCCAAACCTTTTGGAATTAAAAAAGGTTTTAAATACAATGCTAGATTCTTTGCAACACCACATTGGCTCTAATCTCCAAAGCATTGCAAAGGTGCATCAATCCTTTGCCCAATTGGATTTCACACAATCCTTAGAGAATCCAAAAGGAGAAGTGGAAATCATTACCAATAAGCTAGGAGAAGAAGTCGCTAAAATGCTTCGTTTTAGTGCAGAATGCTCTAACACTTTACACAAAAAAAGCAATGATTTAAAGAACTTTTTAGTCAATCTTGCAAAGCAGTCTGATTTGCAAACACAATCTTTACGGGATAGCTCACAAACAATGTCCAAGATTTCGCAAGATATGCAAGATAGTAACACAATGATTAAAGAAGTGGCAAGACAAAGCGATGAGATTAAAAATATTTTGAAAATTATCCAAGACATTGCAGACCAAACCAATCTCCTAGCTCTTAATGCCGCAATTGAAGCAGCGCGTGCTGGAGAACACGGAAGGGGCTTTGCGGTTGTTGCCGATGAAGTCCGAAAGCTCGCCGAACGCACAGGCAAAAGCTTAAGTGAGATTGAGGCTTATACAAATACGCTTGTGCAGTCCATCAATCAAACAGGCGATAACATCAATCATCAGGCAAGCGCAATGGAGGCAATCACGAATTCTATTGCCGAAGTGGAGCAAATCACGCAGCAAAACAATCAAATTGCCAAAGAAGTTAGCGCAATTGGTCAAGATGTTGCGAAGTTAGCCGACGCAATCTTGGAGGATATTAGCACGAAAAAGTATTAAGGATACTTAGGCGATTCTACATTGTGCGGAGTTTGGTTATTTCATCACGCAATCTTGCTGCTTCCTCAAACTCTAGTCTTTTCGCCGCTTCGTGCATTTGTTTGCTTAACTCCTTGACAAGCTTTTCTCGTTCGCTTTTGGGCATTTTGTCTTTGCTTTTCTTTGCTTTTTCGTAAAGGATTCCTAAATCTTGGTTTTTCAAATCCTCATCAAGTTTTCTTGAAACGCTTTGTGGCGTAATGTTATGTGCCTTGTTGTATGCTTCTTGCTTGTTTCTACGATAGTCTGTAATCTCCATAGCCTTTTGCATAGAGGGGGTGATTTTATCCGCAAAGAGCAACACATGTCCATTGAGATTCCTTGCCGCACGTCCCATTGTCTGAATCAGACTTGTTTCGCTGCGCAAAAATCCCTCTTTGTCTGCGTCTAAAATCGCAATCAAAGAAACTTCGGGCAAATCCAATCCCTCACGCAACAAATTGATTCCTACTAAAATATCAAATTCTCCCGCCCTTAAAGCGCGAATGATTTGATTGCGTTCAATAGCGTCAATATCGCTGTGCATATAGCGCACCTTGAGTCCCAAGTCGCTATAATATTTTGTAAGTTCCTCCGCCATTTTTTTTGTAAGTGCAGTTACAAGCACGCGCTCGCCTTTGGCAATCACTTCTTTTGCCCTATCATAGAGAATCTCCACTTGCCTATCTACTGCTAGCACTTCATAGGTTGGGTCTAGCAAGCCGGTGGGTCGGATAAGTTGTTCGGCGGTGTGCGTGCCGCTCAAATCTAGCTCTTTTTGCGCGGGAGTTGCAGAGACAAACAAAAAATGCGGAGCTTTTTGTATAAATTCCTCGTATTTTAAAGGACGATTATCTAGTGCGCTTGGTAGTCGAAATCCATATTCTACCAAAACTTCTTTGCGGCTTCTATCGCCTGCATACATTCCTCCAAACTGCGGTAAGCTTACGTGGCTTTCATCTACGATAAGCAAATAAGGCTTGTTTTTTTGTGCGAAATAATCTAGCAGAGAATAAGGCGTTTCGCCCGGTTTTTTGCCTGTTAAATGGCGCGCATAGTTTTCAATGCCCTTGCAGATTCCTGTCGCGCTAATCATTTCCAAATCAAACTCCGTCCGAGACTTTAGCCGCTCATATTCCACCATTTTGCCAACAGATTTAAAAAACCCTAACCGCTCCGCAAGCTCTTCTTCAATGCTTTTAATCGCACTTTTTAGCCGTTCTTCACCCACGATAAAAGGATTTGCCGCATAGAGCACAAAAGATTCTAGCTTTTTGAGCAGTTTTTTATCCACAGAATCTAGCAAGCTCATAGATTCTAATTCATCACCAAAAAACTCTAAACGTAAAATTTCGTCCTCGCTATATGCGGGATAGATGTCTATCACTTCACCATTGACGCGAAAATCTCCCCTATCAAAAAAATTATCGTTGCGTTTATAGCCCATTTCTACAAGGCGCAATAAAAGCGACTTTTGGTGGTATTGCCCGCCTATTTCAAATTTTTCAATCATTTCTAAATACTCACGTGGGTTTCCCAAGCCATAGTTTGCAGAGACAGAGGCAACGACAATGCTATCATCATAGGCAAGCAGGGAAGTAGTTGCACTCAATCGCAGCCTCTCTAGCTCCTCATTAATGCTAGAATCCTTTTCAATAAACAAATCTTGACGCGGAATATAGGCTTCTGGTTGATAATAATCAAAGTGTGAAATGAAATACTCTACATGGTTTTTTGGGAAAAAACCCTTAAACTCGCTATAAAGTTGTGCTGCTAAGGTTTTGTTGTGCGTCATAATGAGGGTGGGAATTTGTAAGGATTCTATGATGTGCGCCATAGAAAAAGTTTTGCCACTCCCTGTTACGCCAATGAGTGTTTGGTATTGATTGCCTGCTTGAATGAATCTACTAAGCGTTTTAATGGCTTCTGGTTGGTCACCAGAGGGTTGAAAAGAAGAATGTAATTGAAACATTAAAAAAGAACCTTTTAAGCAAAATTAAAGCAGAATTTTTGCATAAGATTCCTTAGAAATCTTGCGTTTTTCATAAAAAACGTTTAAAATAATGCTAAAATTAAAACCTATTTTTAACTGCAAGGAAAAATGGATATGGAAGAAGCAAAGAATCTCTCAAGCAAACTCTTAGAAAACATCGACGCGCTAATAGATGAATTGCAAAAACAAAGAGACGAAAACCAATCGTTGCGTCAGCAAATCGTGCTTTTAAAAGCAGAAAATGAAGCAAAAAATAGCGAGATTAGCTCACTTTATGATGAAATTGGAGCAAAAGAGCGCGAACTAGAAAATGTGCTCAACAAAATTCAAAATGTTCTTGGTCGCTAATGAGTGATATTTTTCGCGTTTGCATTATGGGTCGCTACTATGACATACCCACAAGCGAGATTTCTATTGCCACATTAGAATCGTTAAAATCTTTGGTAGATGAGACAAATAACATTCATCCGCGCGACTTGCTACGCACATTTTTGGAATATTCTGAAATCAACAATTTACTTAAAAATGAAATCATCAAAGCGAATCAAAAGATTCAAAATGCACAAAATGTAGAATCACAAAATCCTCTTCAAGCTGCGGATTTGCTACAAGAAACAATCAATGCGAAATCACCAAGCCAAGAGGGAGCAACTTCAGTACAATCCGATAATTTAAACCAAGTTAAATCTAATTAGTTTGCACGCTTTGCCCTCTTTTTATTATCATATTGCCCCCTTGAAATTAAATTCTCCTATCTTGACTTATGCAAGTGAGGAATCCCTAGAAATTGGGACATTAGTAGAGATTCCATTAAAGGATAAGCAGGTGCAAGGTGTGGTGCTAAAAGAACGCGCCAAACCAGAATTTCCTTGCAAAGAAGCCTTGCCTTTGGGATTCCAATTCTCACCCCTGCAATGTCAAGTCGCAGAATTTATCACAAGTTATTATTGCGTTCCTTATGCTCTTAGTTTTGGTCTTTTTATTCCCTTTGCCAAAGATTCTATCAAGGATTTTCCAAGTTTAAGTTTCGCACTGAATCCTTTGAGTGCTAAACAGCAACAAGCCTTAGAGTTTATCAACAAGCATCAAAATTCTTTACTTTTTGGCGATACAGGAAGTGGCAAAACAGAAATTTATATTCATTTGTTGAATCAATCTCTGCATAGAGGCAAAAATGCTCTTTTCTTAATGCCAGAAATTTCACTTACTCCTCAAATGGAGAAGCGACTGAAGGCGGTTTTTGGCGAATGTCTTGCATTTTGGCATTCTAAAATCACAAGCAAAACCAAAAAACAAATTTTGCAGGATTTAAAAGAGGGTAGAGTGAGAATCCTAGCAGGCGCGCGTTCGGCACTCTTTTTGCCTCTAGCAAACTTAGATTTAATCCTTATAGATGAGGAACACGATGACGCGTATAAGTCCAACTCCGCTCCACGTTATCACGCACGTGATGTGGCTTTGTATCTCGCTAAAATGGCAAAGATTAAAATCGTGCTAGGTAGTGCAACGCCTCTTGCAACTACTTATGCGCGCGCCAAAACACAAAATGCGGTTTTTCGCCTCAAAGGCACGCATTTCCAAACGCAAAATCATTTTACTTTTTGTGCTAGTTATGATGTGTTGGATTCTAGCATTTTTAGCGCATTGGAGCGGAATTTTAGAGATTCTAAGCAAGCAATCGTTTTTTTGCCTACGCGTGCGAACTTCAAACATTTGCTTTGTGGGCAATGCGGCGAAAGTATAGAATGCCCTAATTGTAGTGTGTCTTTAAGTTTGCACAAAAGGGATTCTAGTTTAAAGTGCCATTATTGCCATTTTGCGCAATCAGTTCCAGAGTTTTGTCCTAAATGTGGTGGAGAGTTACAAAGCCTGCGTATGGGGACACAAGAATTTTCTGAACATTTGTTAAAAATCTTACCAAAGGCTAATATTGCGTGTTTTGATAGAGATTCTATCACAACACAGCGCAAGCTTGAGCAAACTTTAGAGGCTTTTAACCAACACAAAATTGATATTTTGGTTGGCACTCAAATGCTTTCAAAAGGGCACGATTATCATAATGTTAATTTAAGCGTGATTTTGGGGCTAGATTATCTTTTGTATAGCAGTGATTATAGGGCGCGGGAGAAAGCATTGTCGCTAATGTTTCAACTCTCGGGTAGAAGTGGGCGCAAAGAAAATGGCAAGGTGTTAGTGCAAACCTTACATCAAGGTTTTTTTGAGAATTTTTTGGGGGATTATGAAAAATTCTTAGAAGAAGAACTCACAATGCGCGCATCTTTGTATCCGCCTTTTGCACGACTTGCCTTGGTGCATTTTAGTCAAAAAAATCAAGAAAAATCGCAGCAGCTTATGCAGCAAGCCCTTGTGCTTTTGCAAGACAGAATCCGCGTAGAATCCCTAAAAGTAGAGATTGTAGGAAGTGGAATCGCTCCGATTCCGCGCATTGCAAATAAATGGCGTTATGTCATTCTCTTGCGTAGCACAAAGGTGCGGGATTTGCATTTGGCACTTCAGCCATTGCATACGATTGCTTGCGAAATAGATATAGACCCGATAGAATTTGCTTAAGATTGCTTCGCTACGCTTGTAAGGACGCAATAGAATCTCATTTCCTTTTCTCCCTAAACTCTTTCTTTAACTTACGCACTTCTTGAAAGAATTTGAGATAAGCAAGTAA
>NZ_JAIEFA010000084.1 GCF_029067145.1 Helicobacter sp.
TATCTTAAGATTACTTCAATAGTCTTTTTAAGATTCTTCCTAGAATCCCGCAAGGGATTCTATACTACTTTTAATTTCTTACCTCTATTTTATCCTTGAAAGAAAAAATATTCAAACAATCAAAACAATGGCAGATTAATGCAGGGATTCTAATGTCTTTTGCACTTCTTCGCAATCATCAAAATGCAAAGTTTCATTTCCTATAATTTGATAAGTCTCATCGCCTTTACCCAAAATCAATAATACTTCATCATCTTTAAGATTTTGAATAGCGATTCTAATTGCTTTGGCGCGGCTTTCTTCTAGCAGAATTTCACGACAATTTCTTAGGTCTTGTGGGATTCCGCTTAGAATCTCTTGCATAATTTGTGTGGGAATTTCACTGCGCGGATTATCGCTCGTGATATAGAGTTTTTGTGCATATTTTGCTGCACATAATCCCATTTTTGGACGTTTGAGTTTATCTCTATCTCCCCCTGCGCCAAAGACAACAGCGATTTTTCTATGCAAAAAAGATTGAAAGATTTTTTCCATACCATCTTCTGTATGTGCAAAATCCACGATGATTAAAGGGTTTTGATGCACAACTTGCATTCTTCCTAGCACCCCACCAAAATTTTCTAATTTTTTGCAAATTTCATTTAAAGGAGCGTTTTCTAGCAATTTTACCGCCCCGATTGCTGCTAGTGCGTTGTAGAGATTGTGTTTGCCAAAAAGCGTGCATTCCATTGTTGCTTCTTCTTTGCCATAAGCAATTTGGGCAGTAATTCCTTCTTGCAAGCTGTAAGCTTTGGCATTGAGCGTTGCGGGAGATTCTATGCCATAGGTAATGGCTTTTTCTAGCGCATAATGTGCATTGGATTCGTCTTTGTTGATGAGTTTTAAATCCGCAGGATTGGCAAAAAAGGAATTTTTCACCGCGATGTAGTTTTCTAAAGTTTTATGATAATCTAAATGGTCGCTTGTGATATTTGTAAGAATCCGCAAATCAAAACGCAATCCCTCAATACGATTCTGCACAATGGAGTGGGAGCTAACTTCCATTATGAAATATGTGCAATTCTCGTTTCTTGCTTCATTGATTGCACTATAAATTTCTAATAGGCTAGGGGTTGTTAGTCCTTTGGGACGTTTTTCTTTTCCATTAATAAAGAATCCTCTTGTGCCAAGTAGTGCGACAGAGAAGCCAAAATCTAGCAAAATAGAATAAATCATTGCAGCAGTTGTGGTTTTGCCATTTGTGCCAGTGATTCCAACAAGCTTTAAATCCAAATCAAAATATTTTATCAATTCTTTTGGATAAATAAAAATTTTAAATCCATTTTTTTTCGCAGATTCTATGTAGTTTTGGTTACTTTGAGTGATTAAAAACGCGCAATTTTTAGGATTGCAGTCTTTAGTTTGCAGATTTTCTCTTGAATCATCACTGATAAAGTGCAAAGCAGAATCGCAATTTTTCTGAATAGCTATTCGCATAGAATTTCCTTAAAATAAATTGATTTTTAAACTTTTTTGTTTTGTAAAATTTTCCGATAAAGACGCATAAAATCTTTGTCATAAAACAGCAGATTGCCTGCATTTTCAAAATAATTAATCGCAATGTCTTCAAAGCCAAATTTTACTAAATTTCTCACAAAGAATAAAAACTCATTTTTGTTAGTAAAGATGATTTTGGAGCTAAACATTAAATCCTCAAAGGCTTCTTTGAAGCCAACTTTTGCGGAATGAACTTCAAAGTCTTCGTATAGGATTCCGTCGTTTTTGTCAATCTCTGCTTCTTGCAAGCTCCAAATGGCAAGATTGAGTGCATAAAGATTCTTATCAAAGTTTTCAATCATTTCTAGCACAATTTCTTCTGCTTCTAAGTTGTTTTTATTATGAATAATTTGATAGTATTCAAAAAGTGCGCGTGCCTCATCTTCGTATTCTAATGCCATATCAGAAAGCATACAAAGCATAGTAAAATAAAGCGACTGCTTAGTGTTTAGTTCTCCTAAGAAAACATTTGCGCAAGAGAGAATCTCTAAAACGCGCAAATATTGACGCTTGCGGAAAGCAAGTTTAGCTTTGTTTTTAAAATAGATAAAATCTTTTGTCATACGCTAACTTTCTTTAGAATTCTAAAATTATGGCACATGGATTAGTTCAATATCTGGGTGAATGTCGTTTTTGAGTGCGCGCTCAATACCGAATTTCAAAGTTTGCGCACTGCTTGGACAGCCTTTGCAGGCACCCTCTAATCGGACAAACACTTTGCCATTTTCAATTTTTAGCAAAGTTACATTGCCGCCGTCTTGAATTAATATTGGACGCACTTTGTCAATACTTAATTCTACAGGTTTCAAAAGTTCTTCATCGGTAAATGGAAGCATTTTTTTCCTTTAAATTGTTTTTTGGTTTTTATTAAGTTTAAGATGATACTTAAGTTTCCTTAAAGTTTTAATAAAAAAAGTTCTTAAAAATATTTAATGTAATTTTATCTAAAATATTTTATAATTGCACGATTTTTAGGTTTAATGGCGTTGTGCATAGGCACTAGTAATCTACTTTAGGAGGATTTTATGCAAAATGATGAAGTAGTAATTGAGAGTTATTTAAAAGTAACTTCAGAGCGCAAAAAAAGTAAGAATCCTGCGCGTTGGGATATGTTACAAAGTATTACAGGAGCTATTTTAGCAATCTTTATTTTGTTTCATATGTGTTTTACATCTTCTATTTTATTTGGAACAGAAGCATTTGAGGCAGTAGTTGGCTTTAGTGAAGGTTCATTTATTTTTGGTGGTAAAGGGATTCCACTTTTAACTACTTTGGTGGTGATTGTTATTAGTGTTGTTTTTGTAGCACACGCGTTTTTAGCAATGAGAAAATTTCCAGCAAACTACCAACAATTTATGATTTTTAAAACACACAAGTCTTTAATGAAACATTGTGATACTACCCTTTGGTGGATTCAATTTTTAACGGGATTTGCATTATTTTTCTTGGGTGGTGCGCATCTTATCACGATTCTTTTTAACTCTACAAGTATTAATGCAATTACTTCTGCGTCAAGATTTGTAGATGGTAATTTAGCAGAATTTTACCTCGTGCTACTTGTTGTTATGGTGTTGCACGCGAGCATTGGATTGTATCGTGTCATCATCAAATGGGTTCCGCTTGAAGCACCAACTACCGCACAAAGTAATGTAAAGCGTAAAAATATTAAAATTGCTGTATTTGCAGTTTTTATTGTTTTGGGTGTGATTGCATTTATCGCGGACTTCACTTGGATTGCCTTAGGCAAAAGTCTATAAAGGAGAGATGAATGAAAATAGTATATTGCGATTCATTAGTGATTGGTGGAGGTTTGGCAGGACTTCGTGCAGCAGTTGCCTGTAAGGAAAAGAATCTTAATACAATCGTTTTAAGTCTTATTCCTGTAAAGAGAAGCCACTCTGCCGCAGCTCAAGGTGGTATGCAAGCAAGTCTTGGAAACTCTAAAATGAGTGATGGCGATAATGAGGATTTGCACTTTGCAGATACAGTCAAAGGAAGTGATTGGGGTTGCGACCAAAAAGTTGCTAGAATGTTTGTTACCACAGCTCCTAAAGCAATTCGTCAATTAGCTGCTTGGGGTGTGCCATGGACGAGAATTAAAAAAGGTGATAGAACTGCAATTATCAATGCACAAAAAACTACTATCACTGAAGAAGAGTTTAGACACGGATTAATCCATTCTCGCGACTTTGGTGGAACAAAAAAATGGAGAACTTGTTATACAGCGGACGCGACAGGACACTCTATGCTTTTTGCTGTGGCAAATGAAGCATTAAAACGCGGTGTTCTTATCCACGATAGAAAAGAAGCTTTGGCTTTGATTCATAAAAATAATCGTTGTTATGGTGCGGTTGTGCGCGACTTGATTACAGGTGAATTAATTGGCTATGTTGCCAAAGGAACATTGATTGCAACAGGTGGTTATGGAAGAATCTATAAAGATACTACCAACGCTGTAATTTGCGAGGGAACAGGAACAGCATTAGCGCTTGAAACAGGAATCGCAAAATTAGGCAATATGGAAGCGGTGCAATTCCACCCAACCGGACTTTTCCCAAGTGGGATTCTATTAACAGAAGGATGTCGTGGAGATGGCGGTGTTTTGCGTGATGTAGATGGTTATCGTTTTATGCCTGATTATGAGCCAGAGAAAAAAGAGCTTGCAAGTCGTGATGTTGTTGCGCGTAGAATGCTTCAAAGAATTCGCGAGGGTAAAGGTGTAAGCTCTCCTTATGGCGAGCATTTGTGGCTTGATATTTCAATCTTGGGACGCAAACATATTGAAACAAACTTGCGTGATGTGCAAGAGATTTGCCAAGTGTTTGCTGGAATTGACCCTGCGGACAAATGGGCTCCTGTAAAACCAATGCAACATTATTGCATGGGTGGAATCCGAACAAATGCTAAAGGAGAAACTGCACTTGCTGGGTTATTTTCTGCAGGTGAAGCAGCTTGCTGGGATTTACACGGCTTTAACCGATTAGGTGGAAACTCTGTGAGTGAAGCGGTAGTTAGCGGTATGATTATCGGAGATTATTTCGCAGAATCTTGCACAGGAACTTATGCAGATATTGAAACAAAATTAGTAGAAGATTTTATTAATGCGCAGCAAGGATATTTGGATAGTATTTTGGCAAACACAGGCACAGAGAATGTGTTTGAAATCAAAAATAGTATGAAGCAAATTATGGGAGATAAAGTAGGAATATTCAGAGATGGCGAGCATTTGGCGTCTGCTGTAAGTGAATTAGAACAACTTTATATTCGCAGTAAAAATATTGGTATCAAGACAAAACGACTTTCAGCAAATCCTGAATTAGAGGAAGCTTATCGTGTGCCAAAAATGTTGAAAATTGCATTGTGCGTTGCAAAAGGTGCATTAGACCGCACAGAATCTCGTGGGGCGCATAGTCGCGAGGATTATCCAAAACGAGATGACCAAAATTGGCTCAAACGCACTTTGACAAGTTGGGAAAACCCTAATCAAACAATGCCAACTATTACCTATGAGCCACTTGATATTGCGACAATGGAAATGGCTCCGGGATTCCGTGGATATGGTGCTAAAGGAATGATTATTGAAAATCCGGAAAGTCTAAGACGTCAAGAGCAAATTGATAAAATACGTTCAGATATGGAAGCACAAGGCAAAAATCGCTACGAAATCCAAGAAGCATTAATGCCATTTGAATTGCAACCATATTATAAAGCACGTAATGAAAGAATAGGAGACAAACAATGAGTGGAGCAGTTCAAAGCAGTAATAGAGAATTAACAATTAGAGTATTGAAGTTTGACCCAAATAGCGCAATATCTAAACCTCATTTTGCAGAATATAAGCTCAAAGAAGCGCATTCTATGACGGTTTTTATTGTGTTAAATATGATTCGTGAGCAATTTGACCCAGATTTGAGCTTTGACTTTGTATGTCGCGCTGGGATTTGTGGAAGTTGTGGAATGATGATTAATGGGCGTCCGCGCCTTGCTTGCCGCACTTTGACAAAAGATTTCCCCGATGGCGTGATTACCCTTATGCCATTGCCTGCATTTAAGCTTATCAAAGATTTGTCTGTGGATACAGGAAATTGGATGAATGGAATGAGCAAACGCGTAGAAAGTTGGATTCACGCTCAAGAAAAAAGCGAAGAGCATATGTGTCAGATTGAAGAGCGTGTGGAACCAGAAGTCGCGGCTGAAGTGTTTGAACTTGATAGATGTATTGAGTGTGGTTGTTGCATTGCATCGTGTGGAACAAAACTTATGCGTGAAGATTTTGTAGGAGCTGCAGGATTTAACCGCGTGGTTCGCTTTATGCTTGACCCACACGATGAGAGAACAGACGCAGATTTCTATGAGCTAGTAGGCGATGATAATGGGGTATTTGGATGTATGAGCTTGCTTGCTTGTCATGATGTTTGCCCTAAAAACTTGCCATTACAAAGCAAAATTGCTTATCTTAGACGCAAAATGGCTACTGCAAAATAGCCCTTTTGGAATCCCTTTTGGGATTTCAGTCTCATAGAAAGCGGGATTTTTAGAAAAACGTTTTTTGGATTTTAACTTTTTAGAGAGGTGTCCGAGTGGTTGAAGGAGCACGCCTGGAACGCGTGTAAGGTGCAAGCCTTCGAGGGTTCGAATCCCTTCCTCTCTGCCATATTGATTCTTACAAATTTTCTTACAATCTTTCAAAAATAGTAAATTTATATTTAATAGAGATGAGATTCTGTATTCGCAAGCAATCTATTTAAGAATCTCGCGGTGAGATTCTTTGCTGTGCTTCTAATAAGATTTCATTTTGTAACAAAAAGTAGATAGAGTTTAAAAGTTTTTTATCTTTTTAATGGATTTTAATATTTATTGAGTGAAAATAACACATATAAATAAGTATTTCATTAAAGTATTAATTATTTTTCAAAGGAAAATCTATGAAAAAGTTATTTTGTGGTTTATTGATTGCTTTTTCTCTAACGAGTGCCTCATATGCGGAAGATTGGTTATCACTAATTTTAAGTGGTTTATTCAGCAGTAATTCACAGCAAAGTTTCAATGTAGATGAAATACAACAAGAGGATAGAAGAGTTAATTTTGGGACAAATCATAGTAAAATTTATTCAAATGCTTGGAAAGAATATCAAAAAAATCCAAATAGATGTCCTACAAATAGATGGGGACAACGAGTGTGCTTTTAATCTTAGGAAGTTGCAATGATTGTCAATAATGCTTCTAGTGTGGCGGTGAGTAGTTCTATCCTTGCCCCTACAAATCTTAAAAGCCTCTCTAAACTACAAGCAGAGGAAACGATAGATTCACCGCTTGATTTGAAAAATATATCCAATAATAAGGCGATTGTGGTGTTTGATGACGCAGTCAGTGGCAATCGCTATGGAATTACGCTCACCAAAGAAAACTTGCAGAGATTACAAGAGAAGTTTGAGGTGAGTGATTTTTATCAGCGCAAAGATGGCACGATTCGCCTTAATGGTGAAGCGGAATCCTATGTTAGCGGTTGGTTTGGCGAAGTGGCTTATAATATGGGTGCGTTAAAAGCAGAGACAAATCGTGAGGGTAAATTCACAACAAAAGGCAAAGAATCTATTAAAGATGATTTTTATCTTTCCTTTGATGCGCAAGAAACAGAAGCGAGTTCTGTTGTAGGGAATTTTGAGGTTACGCAGCATATTGCATACCAAGCGGGAAAATATGAGAGTATAGATGAAATGATAGACCAACTCATCACAGAGGACAAGAATTTTGATGGTGTGGTGAGTTTGAGTGAGCATTTTTCTAAGGCAGGAGAATTACAAAGGATTGTTTCTGATATTATACAAAATGGAAAATGCGAAAACTGTGAGAAAAGCTTAGTTCAGAAACTTAAAGACTTAGAGAAATTAGGAATCAAAAGCAATAGAGATTCCAAAGATAAAGCAATGAGGTTGCTTTCTAAACTTAGGCAAAGTGGCGATTTGGAATCCTTAAATATCAAAGAGCAAGAAATGTTGAAAAAGTATTTTGCTGGAGAAGTAGAGAGAATCAAGCAAGAATCCTCAAAATCTTTGGAATCTAAAGTGATTTTTCGCCAAGTAATTGATGATTTTGTCGCGCAAGTTTATTCTAAAGAAAGTTTGGTTTTCCATTGGAATGCTTAAATCCAAGCTAATGCGTTAAATTGCGTTTTCTCCGTTGTTTTCTCCATTTTTTGGAATCGCATTAGAGGTTTGTTGAGATTCTTTTTCGTCTTCAAAAGGCGGTCCTTTTTGTAATAATTGCGTCAGTGTTGCCGCCTTTTGTGGTGTCATTTTTGCTAGAATCTTACTCATTACTTTTGTATCAAGAGCAAACAAAATTTCAGCCGCTTCCGCTTCGGGTAGGGTTTCTAAAATAGCCGCAGATTTGGAATCTTTCATTCCTGCATAGGTTTCACCCACTTTGCTTTGTGTTGCCCCACGAATTTGCTTTAAAACCTCCTCGTTGCGCTTCAAAAGACGCGTGATTTTTGCCTCTCTTTCCTCCATTTCCTTTTGCGCATTGTTGAGCGCAATTTCGCGTTTTTTTAAATCCGCTTCTTTTTGGTCTAGGACATTTTGAGTGGCACTTTGCAGGGCTTGCAAGGCTTGTTGCTGTTCGTCAATCCTTTCAATTTCTTGGATAATCTCTGATTTGCGTTGTTCAAAAATAATATTACAATCAATCAATTCGCGCTTATTTTCTGCCGCAAAAAGAGGTAGAATCCCAAAGGCTAAGAGGGGTAGAATCCATTGTTTCATTGTTGCTCCTTATGATTTGCATAAAGCATAACAGAGATTTCGTCCAAATCTCGCGCTTCTTGTTTTTTCGCCTTTTCAATCATCTTTTTAACTTCCAAGCCATCTAAATATTTTGCTTTTTCAAACTCAATATTCTGCACTCTAAAATATTCTTGTAATTCTTTTTTTTGATGTTTTAATTGTGCCAATTCTTGTATTTTAAAGTCAATCGTTTGCCGAAATTCTTCTTTGTGGTATGCAAAGGTCAAAAAGTTTTGGTAGATTCCACTTTTTGGCTCTTGAAGTGTTGCAAATTCTTGCACAAGAGCGTCAATTTCACCTTGTTTTGCGACAATGGCTTGTGCGTTTTTTTGCAACATAATCTCTGCTTCATCTACTTTCTTTTTGCGCAATAAGACAAGTTGAGTGAATTTTGTTTTCATTATTTCTATCTAAAAATCGTGTCATTCCTATCTGGGCTAGTAGAAATCATTGCGATTTTTACACCAATGAGCTTTTCTAATGCCAAAATATAGTCTTTTGCATTTTGTGGCAATTTGTCAAATTCTCTAATATGCGCTGTTTTGTCCCAACCTTGAAAGGTTTGATAAATGGGTTTAATCTTTGTTAAATCACTTGGGAACTCCTCTAAACGCGTGCCGTTTTCGTCTTCGTATGTAACGCAGACTTTGACTTCGTCAAAACCATCTAAAACATCTAGTTTCATCATCGCTAAAGTACTTGTGCCATTGAGACGACAAGCATATTTCACAGCCATAGCGTCTAGCCACCCACAACGTCTAGCACGCCCGGTTGTTACGCCAAATTCACCACCTTTATTGCGTAAGGATTCCCCAATTTCTCCTGTTTCTTCTGTTGGAAAAGGTCCATTGCCTACGCGCGTGCAATAGGCTTTGAGGATTCCGATAACTTCTCCTAGCTCACGAGGTGCGATTCCTGTTCCACTGCAAGCACCCGCTGAAATTGTGGTAGAACTTGTAACAAAGGGATAAGTGCCAAAGTCAATATCTAGCATACTTCCTTGTGCGCCCTCACACAAGATTTTTTCTCCCTTGTCCATTGCCTGCCAAAGCATATTTGTGGTATTTGCCAAAAAAGGCAAAAGAGCTTTTGCATAAGATTCTAGCTCGTTTTTAAGATTTTCTAAGGTTGGAATCTCTATTTGTATGCCTCTTTTTGCAATTTCTTCTAGTTTTTCTAGGACTTTTTTGGCAAGTTTTGTCGTGTCTTTTAGCTCTTCAATGCGAATGCCTTTGCGCGAAACTTTATCGGTATAGGTTGGTCCGATTCCTTTGCAAGTCGTTCCAATAGCCTGTTTGGCTTGCTGTTCGCTTAGTTTATCCAACATTTCGTGATAGGGTAAAATCAAATGCGCTTTGGTGCTAATAAATAATCTTCCTTGTAGCCCGCCATACATTTCTTTGAATTGTGCCATTTCCTCTATTAGCGCATTAGGGCTAATCACCACGCCATTGCCAATGATATTTTTGCATTGTGGATACAAAATCCCAGATGGAATCAAATGCAAGGCGTATTTTTTGCCCTCTACTACAATGGTGTGTCCCGCATTGTGTCCCCCTTGATAGCGAACGACATAATCATAATTTTGGGCGAGTAAATCTACCATTTTTCCCTTGCCCTCATCGCCCCATTGAATCCCAACAATCAAATCTGCTTTACTCATATTTCTCACTCCTTAAAACGATTGTATTAAATTGTCTGTATAGATTGCAAATCCGCATGCGTTTTGTCCTAAAATTTCATATTCTCCACCTAAAATCCAAGTGAGATTTTCTGCGAAAAATCTAAAAAATAAACCTTTATAATAATTCATTGGAGCATAATATAATGGAGAAACAAGACAATGCGCATAAGGAATTTTGGAAGCAAGAAAGTAGAGTTTTTCTAGCTCCTCTTTAAGCTTATTTGGCAAATCTTTAGTGTTTTGTAAAACTGCTTCTAGCGATTCCTTGTCGTATATGCGTAAAAGTTGTGCCATTAAGGGATTTGCACTTTCTATTGCTCCTATATCAATTTTTTCAAAGGCACTCAAGGGAATCCCAAAAATTTCTGCACAAATTTGTGGGATTTTGACATTAGAAAGTTGTAAAAAAACTTTTTTGGAGTAGGAATCTGGCGACTTTGTAAAGTTTGCGATTCCATTTAAGACTTGTAAAGACATCTCAATAAAAGGCAAAATATCACAATTTTCTAAGTTTTCTACACCAATTTGATGCACTTCAGTCGTAGGATAAATAAAGATGGGTTGGATATAAAACCAACGTTTGCCAATCGCAGCTTCGCGCAAATGTGGCGCGAGAAGACGAATTGTGTCAATGGTGGAATCGTTGCGAAGGGCAATTTGATGATTGAACTGATTATTGGTGCGCACAACTTCCCGACTATGTATGTCTCTTTGATATTCCAAATAAGCAAAAGTCGGTGTTATGATTTCTTCATAACCATTCTGATACAAAATCGCACTTGCAAGGCTTTCTAGCTCTCGCTTAAATTTGGCTTCTTTGCCAAAATAGAGTTTGCAACCTTGTGGTATTTCATGGCTTAAAATCACAAAATATCCTTATAAAAATCTCTAAAGAACGCATTGTAACATAATTTTGTATGAAACTTTTAATTTTTAGATGGCTTTAATCTATTTTATTGCATAAAATGGACGATATTCTTTAAGGATTTTGTTATAATTACATAAGTTTAAAAAAGGAGATTTGTATGGCATTTAAGATTAATACACAACCTTACCAAATCCGTTATCCGCAAGCTACGCCAAGCACGCCTATAAATAAGCCTAGCACAGAAACTCCGATAAAACAAACTATCAATACAGGCAAAACTACCACAACACCACAAATCAAATATCCTTCTCATAATTTGTTGAATAAATACAATTCTGCAGGCTCTTATTATAACTCTCAAAACAGCCTTAACAATCAGTTAGGCATAAAAAACAACCCGACAAATTACAACACAGATGAGGGACAACAAGCGTTAATAGAAAATTTACAGCAACAAAGCAATGCTTTTAACTATGGTATGAATGGCGGAAGTTCTGCTATGGGGTGGAGCGACGCATTGGGGCAATATTTGGGTTTAGACGACATTGCGTTACAAAAAAAGCTACAAGAGCAGCAAGGAGAACAAGCACAAAGTGATTTTTTGAACGAACTTTTGTGGAATCTTAAAAAGAATCTGCCCTTATAGATTCTTCTTAATTTGTCTGCATTAACGAGCGATAAACCTAAATTTTCTTTTACTTTAAGATGTTATAATTCTGCTTTAAATTATGTGAAAGGCAAGTATGAAACAGCTGACATTAGGGGTTATCGGGCTTGGCACGGTGGGCAGTAGCGTTGCTAGAATCTTAAAAGATAATCAGGCGCTCATTGCTGCACGTTCTGGTTATACGATTGTGATTAAGCAAGGCGTTGTAAAAGATTTATCCAAAAGTCGCCAAATTTTTGATTTTCCAATCACTAATGATGTGGATTCTGTCCTTGATGACCCAGAGATTGATATTGTCGTAGAGCTGACTGGTGGGGTAGATACTCCTTTTGAAATTGCTAAAAAAGCCTTGCGTAACTCCAAAGCATTTGTAACAGCAAATAAAGCAATGCTTGCTTATCATCGTTATGAATTGCAAAAAATTGCTGGAGATTTGCCGATTGGTTTTGAGGCGAGTGTCGCTGGTGGAATCCCGATTATTAAGGCTTTGCGTGATGGATTGGGAGCGAATCATATTTTAAATATTCGTGGAATCATTAATGGTACTTGTAATTTTATTTTAACCAAAATGAAAGAGCAGGGAGTAGAATATCAGGAAGTCTTGCAAGAAGCGCAAGATTTGGGCTATGCTGAAGCAGACCCTACCTTTGATGTGGGTGGATTTGACGCGGCACATAAATTATTGATTTTGGCAAGTATTGCCTATGGAATTGACGCAAAACCAGAAGATGTCTTGATTGAGGGGATTACACAAATCACGCAAGAGGACATTGCCTTTGCAAAAGAATTTGGTTATCACTTAAAATTGCTTGGAATAGCGAAAAAGGACGGAGATGAAATAGAATTGCGAGTGCATCCGACCTTGCTACCCAAAGACGCGATGATTGGAAAAGTAGATGGTGTGATGAATGCCATTAGTGTAGTAGGGGATTATGTAGGCGAGACGCTTTATTATGGAGCTGGTGCTGGCGGTAATGCAACTGCAAGCGCGGTGATTTCGGATATTATTGAGATTGCACGCACAAAAAGTTCACCTATGTTAGGTTTTAAAACCCCAAGTGATAAACTGCGACTTAAACCACTAGAAAAAATTATTAGCGCATATTATTTGCGTATTTTGGTATTGGATAAACCCGGAGTTTTAGCAAAAATCGCAACTATTTTTGGTGAAGTAGGAATCTCTATTGACACCTTTTTGCAACGCAAAGCAAAAAACAAAAATCATTCAACTTTGCTACTTTCTACGCATTCTTGCAGTGAAGCAGAGATTAGAGTCGCGCTCCAACGTATTGGTGATTTAGAGGTCGTGCAAACAACTCCTGTGATGATTCGGATTGAGAAATAATTTGCTCTGATGATAAAAAGTTCTCCCAATACAACGCAAAAGGGCAAGGAAGCAGAATCTTTTGCGTGTGAGTTTTTAGAAAAACAAGGATTTACTATTCTGGAGAGAAATTTTCATACGCGTTTTGGCGAGTTGGATATTATTGCCAAAAAGAATGGAATCTTGCATTTTGTGGAAGTAAAAAGTGGGGTAGGGTTTGAGCCTGTTTATAATCTCACTCCTGCAAAACTAAAAAAATTAACCAAAACTTTAAATATTTATTTAAATCAACAACCCATTCAAGTGCCTTATTGCCTTAGCGCATTGATTTTATTTAAGCAAACTGCAAACGATAATTTTTGCGTGCGTTGGTTAGAAAATTTAACAATCTTTTAACCCCCCCCCATATCCTCGTGAATCCCACAAGGACGAATCCTCTAATCTGTCCTTGAGAGGCTTTTAAGCCAAAGCACGCAATCCGCAAGGATTTTCCACGCTTATAAATCCATAATCTTACAAAAAGTAGAATCTTTCTTGGCGAGATTTTGGATTATTAGATTGCTTCGCTCGCAAGGACCCAATGTGGGAATCTTAATGGCTTCGCAGAAAGACAATATTTATTTTATATCTAAGTAATCCAAAGAAAAGAATCGCACAAAGAAGCCGCCTGTTTTTAAGCTAAAATTTTGTTAAGATTTTATATAATGTTGCCTTTTAGATTGCCGGGGTGGTGAAATTGGTAGACGCGCCAGACTCAAAATCTGGTGGGGGCAACCCCATGTCGGTTCGATTCCGACCCTCGGCACCATTGATTTTTTCTTTCAAATAAATTTCCAAATTTAAATCCAAAACAACCATTCAAAAAAGGAATTTCAAATGATGTCATTAGTCATTAAAAAATTTGAAGAATTGACATTAGAGGAATTGTATGAGATTCTTAAGGTGCGTGTGGAAGTCTTTGTGGTGGAGCAAAAATGCGCATATCAAGAAATTGATGCAAAAGACAAACAAAGTTTGCATTTATATTTTAGGGATTCAAGGGGTATTCAAGCCTATTTACGCATATTACCGGCGGGTTTATCTTACAAAGAAGTTTCCATTGGCAGGGTGATAACATTAAAGAGAGGTTGTGGGCTAGGTGGAGAGATTTTAAAAGAGGGCATTAAAGTGGCACAAGAGAGATTCCAAGCAGATGCAATAAGGATTGGAGCGCAAGTTTATGCAAAGGGATTCTATGAGAAATTTGGCTTCAAACAAGTTTCAAAAGAATATATAGAAGATGGAATCGCACATATCCAAATGCTATTACAATGATAAAATTTACTTAAGGTGTTAGTTTAAAATCAGGCGAGGCATTGCTAGAATGAAAGATAGTCGTGCTATAATTTTTCGCAAAGTATAACATTAAAAGTCGTTGCAAGGTAGGTTCAATGCTAGGAACAAACCACGCATTATTACTAAGGGCAATAAGATTTTTGGGGAAATCCTGATAGAATTCTTCGCGTGTGGCTTCATAACAAATTGCGATTTGGAATCGCTCACCTTTGATAAGAGCAGAATTTGGAGCTTGGAACTCTGTGAAGTCAAAATCGCTTGCGCCTTGAAAAAAGATTTGATTTATCCATTTTGCAAAAAAGCGAGGTAATGGAATCTGCTCGCCAAATGGAACTAAAATTTGCTTATGTAACACCCTCATTTCTCCGTTTTGAAACAAATAAGCACTATTAAAAATGCGGTTATTTTCTTGATAAACTGCGCCTGTGAGGATTGCGATTTCTTGACTTGTAGCTTTTAGAGATTCAATTAAGCTATAATTAAGGTTTAATGCAAAAGGAAAGGCAGTTTCAGGTAGAACAATTAAATCATAGTTTTGCGCTTTGGCTTGTGCAATTTGCTGTAAGTTTTGTTCAATAATGGAGTTGAGATATTTGGAATCCCAGCGGATATTTTGCGGGATATTCAGGCTTAGAGTTTTGATTTTGAGCTTTGAATCTTGCTCGGGTTTTGTCTTTAAATCAAAGTTGGAATGAGAAAAAGCCAATAAAAAGCAGAATCCTGCAAGCCAAAGTATGCTTGTTTTGTAGAGTTGTCTTGCGAGACTTAGGCTAAAAATCAAAACCCCAATTAAAAGTAAAAAGAGCGTGAATTTGGAGGGAAAAAAGTAGCTTTTCGTCAGCATAGATTCTAAAATAAACCAATTAAACCCAAAAGGGCGCACAAAAGACGAAAGTGTGAGCATAACGATGCGATAAATGGGATTTTGAAAAAAGCAAAAAAGATAAAAAAGCCCACCATAACATAAGGCAAATACGACCCAAAGAAGCGGAATAAAAGGGGTCAAATCATAGAATCTGAAGCTAAAACCCACCCAATAAAACCATAGGATTCCAATCAACGCTCCACAAACCAACGCCCCAAAACGCGAGAGTTTAAAATAAAGAAAGATTCCAATTATTGCGCAAAGAGTTGAGAAAATGGGCAGATTGGAATCTTCTAAAAAATGTTCCAAATAAATAAAAGCACTAAATAAAAGCGCGCATAAAGTGCCAAGCAAAAACGCTTGGAATTTGTTTTGTGGAATCGCAGTGCTTAAAAATAGTATTTTTAAGAAATTTTGAGAATGGAGATGTTGTTTGCGCGATTCTGCAAGTTTCAGCTTTTTTGAATTTTTGCTAGAATGCTTGCTCTGTGTTGAAAATTGTAATTCAAGTTTCAAGCAAAATTTCCAAAACTAAGTGAGACTTCTAACTCCATTTTGCGTAAATGCGCAATGACTTTTTGCAATTCATCAATATCTTTTGCTTTGACACGAATCTCATTGCCCAAAATTTGCGTGCTGACTTTGAATTTTTCATTTTTGATAGCTGCATTAATCGTCTTTGTGCTTTTGTCGTCTAGCACATCGTTGAGCTGATAAGTTACTTTTGTGTTTCCGCCGCTTGCAGATTCTGTGCCTTTTTCTTTTAAGACTTTCAAAGAAAGGTTGCGCTTGATGAGTTTAGAATCCAAAATGTCTTTGATTGCCTTTGCTTTATTGGTGCTTGTGGCTAAAATCACTAAAGTTTTGTCTTTTTCGTTGAAATTTAATTCCTTTGCTTTGTCCTCTTTGAAGTCAAAACGATTTTCAATCTCTTTTTTTGCCTGTTCTAGAGCGTTTTTAAACTCTTGAATCTCTATTTTTGCTGAAATATCAAAACTATGTTCTTTGGCTGCCATTGTGATTCCTTGTATAAAAAATGATTAAAATTCTTTAAAATTTATTTTAACATAAAATATTTTTAGGTTTCTTTTGTGTAAAATAAACATTTTATTAAAATTTTTATTTTAAGGCATATTAAATGAATGATTTTAATTGGTTTGATTTAATAGTAGGTGCTTTGATTTTGTTATTAGCGATTCGGGGGATTATTAATGGATTTGTGCGCGAATTTTTTGGTTTTGTAGGAATCGTGGGCGGTGTGTATGGTGCTTCTGTCTATGGAGATAGTGTAGGGGAATGGATTAGTGCGAATCTTTATGCTTTTCAGAATCCCTCCGCAATTTCGTTGATTGGTTTTTTGGTTTTGTTAGCACTCATTTGGGGTATTGCCTTGATTGTGGCTGAAATTGTGCAAAAAATTGTTCATTTGAGTGCGTTAGGAGGAGTGAATCGGATTTTGGGATTTTGTTTTGGTGCATTAAAAGTTTTTATGATTTTTGCGATTATAATTGCCACATTGACTAATATTCAATTTGCTAAAAGTTTCATTGAAAAATACACACAAGGAAGTTACCTTTATCCAATGTTGCGTGATACGGGAGCTGTTGTGATTAAGCTTGATGTTGTGCAAAGTAACACGCCAAAAATAGAAGATTTGCAAAATAATATATTCTAAATAAAAGGAAAAAAATGTTTGAAAATGATGCTTATGTGCTAGGTAGAATCGCAAAAGCTAACACATTGCGTGAAATGGGCATTAATCCTTATGGTAATGGAATCTCAAAAGAATGGAATACACAGGAATTTTTAAAGAATTATGATTCTCTTAAATCTTTACCAGAGGGCGAACAAAAAGACGAAAGCAAATCCGCACAAGTTGCCGGACGCATTAAGTTTATTAGGCTAATGGGCAAAGCAGCCTTTATTAAAATAGAAGATGTAAGCGGAATCTTGCAAATTTATTTGTCCAAAAATGAATTGGGCGATTCCTTTGATATATTCAAAAAATGCATAGAAGTCGGGGATATTGTAATGGCAAAAGGGTTTCCTTTTGTAACAAAAACAGGTGAATTAAGCTTGCACGCTTTGGATTTTAGGATTCTAACCAAAGCAATTAGTCCTCTGCCGGAGAAATATCACGGGTTGATAGATATTGAATTGCGTTATCGTCAAAGATATTTAGACTTAATTATGAATAAGGAAGTGCGTGATAGTTTTATATTGCGTTCTAAAATTGTTTCAAATGTGAGAAAATTCTTTGAGCAAAAAGGATTTTTAGAAGTTGAAACGCCGATGATGCACCCCATTCCCGGTGGCGCAAATGCCAAACCTTTTGTAACTTACCATAACGCCTTAAATGTGGAGCGATATTTGAGAATCGCACCTGAATTATATCTCAAACGTCTGATTGTCGGCGGATTTGAAGCGATTTTTGAAATCAATCGTAATTTTCGCAATGAGGGAATGGACCACTCGCACAATCCGGAATTTACAATGATTGAATTTTATTGGGCATATAAGGATTATAAAGATTTGATTCAAATTACACAAGAATTATTTGCGTATTTGCTAGAATCCCTTTCCTTACCTAAAGTTTTGGTGTTTAATCATCAAGAGATTCATTTAGACGCTTTTAGGCAAATCACTTATTTGGACGCTTTAGTGGAGATTGGAGGGATTCCACGCGAGGTTGTGAATGAGGAGGAGAAATTGTATCTTTACCTCAAAAAGCATAATGTTCCTTTAGAATCCCAAATGGAGTTGGGTAAATTGCAAAGCGAAGCCTTTGACGCTTTTGTGGAGGAAAAATTAATCAATCCTACTTTTATTACAGATTTTCCTATCGCAATTAGTCCGCTTGCAAGACGCAACGATAAGAATCCAGAAATAGCGGATAGATTTGAGTTGTTTATCGGAGGAAGCGAAATTGCCAATGGCTTTAGCGAATTAAATGACCCGCTAGACCAGCTAGAAAGATTTAAAGAACAAGTCAAAGCTAAAGAAGCAGGTGATGAAGAAGCGCAGTATATGGACGAGGATTATGTTACCGCTCTTTCTTATGGTATGCCTCCCACAGCAGGAGAAGGAATCGGAATTGACCGCTTGGTGATGTTATTAACAGGAAATACAACAATAAAAGATGTGATTTTGTTTCCAGCATTAAAACCGCAAAAATTACAAAACAAAAAGGAAGAACAATGAGTTATGCTTTAGAAGAAAATGACCCAGAAATCTTAGGATTTATTAATCAGGAATTAGAGCGTCAAAATACGCATTTGGAAATGATTGCGAGCGAAAACTTTACTTTTCCAAGCGTAATGGAAGCTATGGGGAGCATTTTGACCAACAAATATGCCGAGGGTTATCCTTATAAAAGATATTATGGAGGATGTGAATTTGTAGATAAAATTGAAGAGCTAGCCATTAATCGTGCTAAAAAGCTTTTTGGTTGTGCGTTTGCAAATGTTCAACCTCACGCAGGTTCTCAAGCAAATTGTGCGGTGTATTCTGCGCTTTTAAAGCCTTATGATAAAATCTTAGGTATGGATTTGAGCCACGGAGGGCATTTAACACACGGAGCAAAAGTCAGCCTCACAGGGCAAATGTATCAAAGTTTTTTTTATGGTGTGGAGCTTGATGGAAGAATCAATTACGATAAGGTAGCTGAAATTGCAAGAGTTGTGAAACCAAATATGATTGTTTGTGGCTTTAGTGCTTATTCAAGAGAATTGGATTTTGCGCGCTTTAAAGAAATTGCAGAGAGTGTAGGAGCGATTCTTATGGCAGATATTGCACATGTGGCTGGACTTGTTGTTGCAGGAGAGTATCCCAATCCTTTCCCTTACGCAGATGTGGTAACTACCACTACACATAAAACTTTGCGCGGACCGCGTGGAGGATTGATTTTAACCAACAATGAGGAGTATGCTAAGAAGATTGATAAGGCAGTTTTTCCCGGAATGCAGGGAGGACCACTTATGCATGTGATTGCAGGTAAGGCAGTAGGTTTTGGTGAGAATCTGAAACCTGAATGGAAAGAATATGCCAAACAAGTCAAATCCAATGCAAAAGTTTTAGCAAAAGTTTTAATGGAAAGAAATTTCAAAGTAGTAAGCAATGGCACAGACAATCATTTGATTTTGTTGTCTTTACTTGATAAAGAATATAGCGGAAAAGATGCGGATTTGGCATTAGGAAATGCTGGAATCACAGCGAATAAAAACACAGTTCCGGGTGAAACGCGCAGCCCATTTGTAACAAGTGGTGTGCGACTTGGTTCGCCTGCATTGACTGCAAGAGGATTTAAAGAAGCAGAGTTTGAAATTGTGGCAAATAAAATTGCAGATATATTAGATGATATAACAAATACACAAAAACAAGAAAAAGTCAAGGGTGAATTAAAGGAACTTGCGCTAAAATTTCCTATTTATAATAAAGCAATTTTTTAAGATTAACGAAAAGGGAGCAAGCAATGGTATCAGATATGGATTTGAAACTTATCAAAATGATTACCTCTCATTATTGGTTGAAATCACCAGGAATTGGGGAGAAAATGCAACATAATGGTAGAATCTTTTATGATAAATTTAAAAAGATTAATGAGCCAATTACGCGTAATTTGCTCCAAAGTCATTTTAAAAAAGAAATTATTATTGCACATTCGTTGATTAATGAGCGCGATAAAGTTGAAAATATCGTCTTTGATTATAATGGATTCAATGCAGAACGTTTTTGGCATCGCGCACAATTACTTTTGAGAGAAGAAGGGTTTATTAATTTTACTGCTTATGAAACAAAAACACCGGGACATTTGCATTTATATGTGCATAAAGGACATACAACTTTTCAAGAGGCTTGCCAGATTGCTAAAATGCTTGGTGCAAAGCTTTCTCAAAAAATGCCAACAGAGTGGAAAATGTTTCCTTCTCTTGATATTCCGAAAAATTTTAACATCTTGATTGTACCCTATAATGTTTATAAAAAAGAACGCGGTGCTTCGTGGTCTAAACATATGTAAAGGAGAGAATATGACAGAATTAGAATCGCATAAAGACACAGCAAGAGATTTAGAATTAGACGATTTATTGATTAGCAATAATGAAGGCGATGAATTAAAAAGCGGAAGCAATAAGAAATTAATTTTATTAAGCGCAATTGGTGTTTTATTATTTGGAGTGATTGTGCTGGCTGTTTATTTGCTTCAAGGAGATTCTCAAGAGGCAAACAAACAAGAGATTGAAACACAGAAGCCATTGGAACGTTTAGAACCGCAAATATCGCAAACTTCAAATGAAAATCAGCAAAATACAGATTTTGGACAAGTGCCAATCCAAAATAATACTAGCAGCGATGACCAATTCCAAATGATTATTAATCAAATCAAAGCACAACAAAATCAAAACAATGCTTCTACACAAGCTTTGCCAACAGCTCCTAATTCAGCACCAAAAGCAGAATCTAAAAAACCTGCACAACAGCCTACGCAAATAGCTTCAAAGCCTGAAATCAAACAAGAACCATCAAAAACAACCCCAAAAGAAAGCTTTAAAGATGTTAAAGTAAATGACCCTTCTTTGCAAGGTAGTGAGGCCGGCAGGGGATTCTATGTTCAAGTGGGTTCTTTTAGTAAATTCTCTCCTAATAAGCAACTTTTAGGCTTGATTAATGAAAATAAATTGAGTTATCGTATGCAAAAATCTGGAGACAACAACCGCTTACTTATTGGTCCTTATACTACAAAACAAGAAGCGCAAAATAAATTGAGTGAGATTCGTGCAAAAATTAATAAAGACGCTTTTATTAAAGAAATCAAATAACCTCCTTTCTTCTATACCAATGCAATTTAGCATTGGTTTATGTTTTCTGCTAAGTTTTTAAAAAGTTGATTTGGAAATATTAATCCCCGCACAAAGGGGGATTGATTTTGTGAAAGAAAGAATTATTCAACAACAGGTGTGTGAGCACTTCTTTTGTCATCATCAATATCGTCTCTATGGGGTTGTGAAGCTACAATTGCGTCCCATACGATACAACCTTCTGTGGGGCATGCAGAGGCACAAGCAGGTTCGTCATTGTGTCCTACGCATTCTACACATTTTTCGCTATGAACAAAATAGCAACCATCATCATTTGGATTATCATCATCATCTACGATAGCTTCTACTGGGCATTCGTCAATACACGCACCACAGGCGATGCAGATGTCAGTAATTTTAACAGACATTATTTCTCCTTAAAAATTTATATTAGACAATGAGTATATATTAAACTTTATAAAATGGAGCTTTAAAAATAAGATTACATTGGGTTAAAGTGGTAAAATTTATCTCCAAGATACGATTCTGTGCATAAAATAGTGTAAAATATTGATTATTTTATAAAGACTATAAAGGTTTAAATGTATGAATATTATTTTTGGTCCTATTCATTCAAGACGTTTTGGAGAATCTCTTGGTGTAGATTTATCTCCTAATATTAAGCAGTGTAATTATGATTGTTTGTATTGTGAATTAAAGGGCAAAAAAGCACAAGATTCTATGGAAGAGTTTTTGGAAACAGAGGTGATTTTAAAAGAAATCCAAAAAGGCTTGGAGCATTTTCCAAATATAGAATCCTTGACAATTACTGCCAATGGAGAACCAACACTTTATCCGCATTTGTATGAGTTAATGTTGCGTTTAGAAGATATTAAAGGCGCAAAACAAACTTTACTCTTAACAAATGGTTCTTTATTGTGCGACCCGATTGTTGCGCGTGCTTGTTTATTATTTGATAAAGTAAAATTTTCATTAGACGCAGTCAGCCAAGAGGTATTTAAAAAAATTGACCGACCAAGTAAAAGTGTAAATTTAGAACAAATTTTACAAGGAATTTATCAGTTTAGTGCGGATTTTGGAGGCGAATTGTATGCAGAAATTTTATTTGTAGAGACGATTAACGATTCTTTAGAAGAGGTTAAAAAAATGGCAAAATTTCTTGCTCCTATGCGATTAAAACGTGTTGATATTGGCACGATTGATCGCCCGCCCGCCTATAAGGTTAAGAGTGTTTCTCAAGAGAAATTGGAGTTATTTGGAAAGGTTTTTTTAGATTTTGGGCTTCCAATTTTTATCCCTAAAAGAACAGAATCCAAAGAAGAAAAACAATTAAATTTAAGTCGCAATGAGATTCTAAAAACAATCGCTTTGCGCCCTCAAAGCACACAAGATGTTGCAATGCTATGGAATCTCTCTTCGCGTGAGATTCTGCAAGATTTGTTGCAAAGCGGTCAAGTGGAAATTGCGGAAAACAATGCCACAAAGTTTTATCGCATTGGAATAAAAGCTTAAAAAATATGCAGAATTTTGCTATAATCCAAGCTTAATTTTGTTAAAGGAAAAGGTATGCAAAAGTTTATTTGGGCAAGTTTGTTGGCGATTTTGGCGGTGCTTTTTGTGCAAGGTTGTAGCAAGGGTGAGGAAAAGATTGTAATGGCTACTGCTGCAGAATTTCCACCTTTTGAATTTAAAGAGGGCAGTGAATTTAAGGGCATTGATGTAGAGATTGCACAAGAAGTGGCAAAGATTTTGGGTAAAACTCTAGAAATTAAAGATATGGAATTTGATTCTGTTGTGAGTGCTGTAAGTAGCGCAAATGTAGATTTTGGCGCGAGTGGTTTGACAATTAATGAGGCGCGTTCAAAAGTTGTGGATTTTACTACTTCTTATTATAATGCAAATCAAGTGGTTATCATTAAAAATTCTGATTCTGAATTAAAAGCTGTGGGCGATAATACAGCAGAACTCATCAAGGCAATCAACAAAAGGAGTGGAATCAAGATTGGTGTGCAAACAGGGACAACAGGGGCATTTTATGCGCAAGGTGATAAGGATTGGGGTTTTGAGGGCTTTAAAAATGCTGAAGTTAAGGGATTTGTCAATGGTTCTTTGGCGGTAAGTGCGCTAGAAAATGGGCAGATTGATATTGTGATTATTGATGAAGCTCCTGCGCGCTTAATTGCTAAAAACTATGCAAGCACAGAGGTTTTAAGCGCATATTTGACGGAAGAAAGATATGGAATCGCGGTGAAAAAAGGCAATAAAGAATTGTTGGATTCTATCAATCAAGCACTTGAAAAAATGCGAACAGAGGGCGCGTTGGATAAAATTATTAAAAAGTATTATTAAAAGCCTGCGAATTTATGGATAAAATAGAAATTTTTTATAATCAACTCATTGTCAAAGGCGGTTACACGCTCGTTGTAGAGGGTTTATTTGTTACGATTCTGCTTGCGGTGTGTGGTTTGATGATTGGAATCTTTGTAGGCACAATGCTTGCAATTTTAATTACCAAAGAAGAGAAAAACACATTAGAACATTTGCTTGTGGGAATTGGAAAGCTATATGTGGGATTCTTTCGTGGAACACCGATTGTTGTGCAGCTTTTGTTTATCTATTTTGTGATTCTACCTCTTTTTGGTTTGGCGGGAAGCAGCGCTTTGTTGGTTGCTATTGTGATTTTTGGTCTTAATAGTGGTGCGTATGTTAGCGAGATTATTCGCGGTGGAATCTTGAGTGTGGATAGCGGACAAAATGAGGCTGCAAGGGCACTTGGGCTTACTTCTAAACAAAGTATGCGTTTTATTGTTTTTCCCCAAGCCTTAAAAAATGCGTTGCCAAATTTGGGAAATGAGTTCATCACGCTTCTGAAAGAAACTTCGGTAGCAAATTATGTTACCGTTCATGATTTAACCTATGCGTTTAAGACGATTGGCAGTGCAAGCTATGAATATATGATTCCATATTTTTTCTTGGCACTTTGCTATTTGGTATTGGTGATGATTGCGAGCTTTGCCGTTAAGAAATACGAAGGGAAACTAAGAAAAAGTGATAAGCGTTAGAAATTTAGTTAAAAAATATTATGAAAGCGGCACAACAGAGGATAAGAGTGAGAAAATTGTGCTTAATGGCTTGAGTGTGGAATTTCAGAGGGGTGAGAAAGTTGTCATCGTGGGACCAAGCGGAAGCGGCAAAAGCACTTTTTTGCGCTGTTTAAATCTGCTTGAGATTCCAGATAGTGGGGAGATTTGGCTAGACAATCGGCGCATTTCCGAGATTAGTATTGATTTGTATCCAGAATTAGCAAATCTCAAAGGCAAGGCTTTGAAACTCGCCATAAAAGAATACGACAAAAAAGACCGACAAGACATTAATGAAGCGCGTGCCAAAATGGGTATGGTATTCCAACATTTCAATTTATTTAATAATTTAAATGTGATAGAAAACATTACTTTAGCCCCCGTTAAACTTAAGAAAATGAGTGTCGGGGAAGCAAAAGAAGTGGGTTTGGCTTTATTAGCGCGTGTAGGATTGTTTGATAAGGCATACGAATATCCCTCCCGCTTAAGTGGGGGACAAAAGCAGAGGGTTGCGATTGCGCGTTCGCTCGCAATGAAGCCAGAAGTAATACTTTTTGATGAACCCACAAGTGCGCTAGACCCTGAAATGGTGGGTGGCGTGCTAAGTTTGATGAAAAGCTTGGCTGATGAGGGAATGAGTATGGTGTGCGTAACGCACGAAATGGGCTTTGCTAAAGAGGTAGCAACAAGGGTTTTGTTTATGGAGGGTGGAAAAATCTTAGAGGATTCTCCCCCATTAGAATTTTTTGATTCTCCTAAAAATGAGCGTTTGCAGTATTTTTTGAGCCATATTCGGCGATAGGGAAAGTTGGCTTATTGCGTCCTTGCTTTAAGCAATCTATAATGTAGAATCCCACTATCCTGCATTATAGATTTGCAGTTGTGGGTGAGCGGCTATGTGCAACGCATTACGCGCAGTTTGTAACTGCTCACAAGGACAAAAGCTATCCATTGCATTGTTGTGATAGGATTGCTCCCTCTAATTCTAATAAAGCAGCTTTTTTTGCGATTCCACTTGCGTAGCCGACAAGCTTTCCATTTGCACCAATCACACGATGACAGGGAATAAGAATCGCAATGGGATTGTGATGATTTGCAGCTCCTACTGCGCGCGCGGCTTTTGGTTTGTGGATTTTTTGTGCTATTGCGCCATAGGTTCGGACTTCTCCATAAGGAATCGCACAAAGCTCTTTCCAAACCGATTTTTGAAATTCTGTTCCATAGGGCAAGAGAGGCAAATCAAACTCTTTGCGTTGCAGAGCAAAATATTCTTTTAATTGTCGCATTGCCTCAAGCGTTAAGGGGCTTGTATTGGAAAAGGAATTTTGGGAATCCACAAAACAAACTTCTAAAATTGCCTTACCATTGTCCTTGATGAGGATTTCGCCTAAAGGACTTTGTAGGATTGCTTCAAAAATTTTCATTATTTTTTCCTTTAGATAAAACGCCAAACAAACCAAGCAAAGGTTAGAATCAAGACAATAGAAAATAAATTTACGCACGCCCCATATTTCATCATTTCTACTTGCCGAATATAGCCTGTGCCATAAACGATTGCATTAGGGGGCGTGGCGACAGGTAACATATAGGCACAACTTGCACCAAACCCAATCACAAGAGGCAACATCGCGTGGGGCATTCCGAGTGCGTCTCCTACGACACCAAAAATTGGCACTAATAAGGCGGAACTTGCAGTATTGCTTGTAAATTCTGTCAAGAAAATAATAAAAAGTGCCGTTACGATGATAATCATCAGCCAATTACTATGCCCAAAAAGTGTTGTAACTCCGTTTGCTAGCACTGTGCTTGCTCCAGAATCTTTGAGAATCACACTCAGAGCAAGCCCTCCACCAAAGAGCAACAAGACGCCCCAATCGGTATTGCTTTGGATTTCTTTCCAAGTTGCTACGCGACTTACACCTATTGCAATTGCGCAACCTAATGCGATAATGGAATCTAAATCTTTGATTCCGCCGAAGTATTCGCTTAATTTCGCACTGAAAATCCAAGCAGTTGCAGTGAGCCCAAAAATAATCAGAGTAAGGATTTTTTTAAAATCCCATTCTGTTTTTTCTAATGCAAGATGAAAAGTTTGCTTTAAATCGGGTTTAAGAAGTAAATATAGGATTCCAATCATACAAGGAAGCATAATGCACATAAAAGGAATCCCAAGTTTCATCCATTCTAAAAAGTTGATTCCAAGATAAGAAGCAGCAATGATATTAGGAGGGCTTCCTACCATTGTGCCAAAGCCGCCGATTTCTGAACTATAAGCAACACCCAAAAGCACAAACAAAAAAGTTCCACGATTCTTTGTAATGTCCAAATTAGACAAAATACCAAGAGCTAAGGGCAACATAATTGCTGCTGTTGCGGTGTTGCTAATCCACATAGAAAGCAATGCACTCACGCCAAAAAGCATAAGAATCGCAACAGACATTTTGCCTTTAGCAAGTAAGATGAGGCGATTAGCAAGCAGTTTATCTAAGCCTTGAATATGTAACGCACTTGCTAGGGCAAATCCTCCAAAAAAGAGAAAAATTACAGGATTTGCAAAAGGTTTAAGAGCAGTTGTAACATCTTGCAAATCAAATATTACTGCAAGTAAAGGCACGATTAAAGCGGTAATTGTTGTATGCACCGCTTCGCTCACCCACAAGATTCCAACAAATGCTAAAATGCAAATACCAAGATTCGCTTCTTTGGTAAAAGGTAGCCAAGCAAAAAGCATACTAAAGAGCAAAATATCGGCGATGAGAATCCATAAAGCTTTTTGCATTCATTTTTCCTTCGGTTATTTAAACCAATTTTTGATTTTATCCACTAAGCCCTCCAAGCAATTAATTGGTTTGGATTCCTCATAACCAAACGATTGATGAAGTTCTAAGAGTAAATCGCGTTGTTTTTCGTCTAGTTTGTCGGGATACAAAATATTAACTACTGCAATGAAATTGCCTTTTTTGCTGCTATTGACACTCTTTACACCCTCGCCATAAAAGACAAATTGCTGCTTATCCTTGACGCCAATAGGGATTTTGAGCTCCAATTCTTTTCCTTTGGTAAAAGTTGGAATCTTAATGCTTCCGCCAAGCATTACAAGGGTGAAAAATACAGGAACTTCCAAATAAATATCATTGCGATGACGGATAAAATGCGTATCTTCTTGCACGAAGATTTCTACATACAAATCTCCCCGCGAGCCATCTGGCATTTTATTTCCTCGCCCCTGCACGCGGATTTGGTTTTGATTATCTACGCCCTCTGGAATTTTAATTTCAAATTTTTCTTTTTCTTCTTGATAACCTTTGCCTAAGCATTTCTCGCATTTTTCTGCGCTTATCTCTCCGCTACCACGACATTTAGAACAAGTTTGAGCAAAAGTCATAAATCCTTGCGTAAAAGTCTCACGCCCACTTCCTTTACACGCGCTACAAGTCGTTACCTTGCCGTCTTTTGCTCCACTTCCTTTACACGCGCTACAAGCACTTTTATAGCGGATTTCCACTTCTTTTTTGCAGCCAAAAATTGCCTCTTGGAAACTAAGCTCTAATTCAATCGCTAAATCACGCGAATATTTTTCGTCTTTTTTGCGTCCCGAGCCAAATCCTCCAAATCCCCCTCCAAAAACAGAGTTGAAAATATCAAAAATACTTCCTTCCATATCTCCAAACCCAAATCCGCTGGATTCTAAGCCTTTTTTTCCATAGGTGTCGTAAATTTGACGCTTTTCTTTGTCGCTTAGGATTTGATAGGCTTCATTGACTTTTTTAAACATTTCTTCGGCATTTTTGTTATCAGGATTTCTATCGGGGTGGTATTTTAATGCCATTTTGCGATAAGCTTTTTTGATTTCCTCTCCACTTGCGCTGCGACTGACTTCTAAAATCTCATAATAATCAAATTCTTCCAAAGATACTCCTAACAATATTGTTTGAGAAATAAAAATTTTGCATTTTAGCGTAATTAACTTTAAAGAAGTAATTAAATAAAAGTTTGACTTTTTTTGTTAAGATTCTATTTTATTTTTAAGGAAAAATATGGAATCTAGGCTTACAAAACAGACTTTACAGAGACTTAAAGTCCCAAAGAATCCATCACAAAAATTTCTTTATCACCTTTTAGAAGAACAATATCAGCTTTTTAACTCACAAGAGGCGATTAATGAGGATTTGCCAGACCCTTTGGGAATCGCAAGGCAATTTCAAAGCGATAAAGTCGCGCTTTTTTGCGCTTTGTTTGCTTATGGTAATGTGCGCTCTATTTTAAGATTCTTAAATTCTTGCAACCTAAGCGCATTGGAGAATCCGCAATCTTGCGATTCTGTGCCTTGCACTGCAAGGGTTTATCGCTTTCAGAATAATGCCGAGATTCAACGCTTCTTTGAAGCCCTTTTGGGCTTGGAATCTCTACAAGAGATTTTCTTGCAAGGTTACAAAAGTGATTCTATCCTAGGAGGGATTCGCTCACTTCAAGGCGCACTTTACGCAAGAGTGGGAGAGGCGACAGAGGGCTTGAAGTTTCTGCTTGGGGCTATGGATTCTGCCTCTCCGCTGAAGCGGTGGAATCTCTTTTTGCGTTGGATGGTGCGAAAGGATTGCGTGGATTTGGGCAGGTGGGAAAAAGTAAATAAAAGCGATTTGCTTTTGCCACTGGATACACATACCTTTAGAATCGCAAGGCGATTGGGGCTTCTAAGACGCAGAACCTATGATTTCAAGGCGGTATTAGAAATCACGAATCGGCTTAAGGAGTTTGACGCAAAAGACCCTGTGAAATATGACTTTGCCTTGTATCGTATCGGGCAGTTAGGATTGATAGAGTAGGGCGTCCTTGCGAGATTTTGTAAAGAATTGCAGTAATCCATAACTTTGCTATCGTCGTCATTGCAAGGAATGAGTAAAGCGAACGACGAAGCAATCCATAAGAATACACTGCAGTAAATCAAACAATGGAATCTTAAGATTTAAAAGCGAGATTCTAAATTATAGATTGCCGCAAAAATTTTGTAAATTTTCTCGCAATGACAAAGCCTTCGAGTCCTTGCGAATATAAGCGAAGCAATCCATTATCTCGCATACTTGTCATTTGCCATTGTCATTGCGAAGCCTTTGTAAAAGGCTGTGGCAATCCATAACCTAAAGTTATCTTAAAGATTCCTTTGCAAAATTTACTTTTTGCAGAATTATAGATTGCTTCGGCTAAAGCCTCGCAATGACGCAGTGGGAAATGTCTTTGCGAGATTTTAGATTATAGATTGCTACGACTTCTAACGAAGTCTTGCGATGACATAATTGTATCCCACTGCAAGCAAATTTACAGCCTTTGGATTATTTGTGCTATTTGCCCTTTGCCTATGAAATCAATAAGGATAAATCGTCCTTTCTTAAAGAGGTTTCCAAAAATCATTTATTATTGAATTTCTTATCGTGGTTGGAGGGCTTTAAGAGTTATAGAAAATTAAGAAAACTTTTAAGAGAGCCTAGAAGATTTTTCCTAGATTCTAAGAATCCTTTGCTTTAACCTCTTAAAATTTATTTTTAAAGGCGTTTGAGGGGGGTATAGATTTTCTGAAAATATAGTAGAATTTATGTTTTAAAATATAATTTCTATTAGATTAACAGGAGTGTTGTATGCCTAATGAAAATGGTAGAATTTCGGCTATTACAGAATTTTTGATTGATAATGAGAGCGTTTGTTTGGTTATACAAGGTGCTTGGGGTATAGGTAAAACTTATCTATGGAAAAAAGGAATTGAAGAGGATATTAAGAAGAAAAAGAAGGACAAACGAGTTGTTTATATTGATTTATTTGGCAAGAAAAGTTACAAACAAATCTTAGAAGAAATAGTTTTAAAAGTGAATGGTAGCCATAATGAGGTAGTCAAGAAAGTATCTCAGCTCGCCTCTAATACTATAAAACTTACAGGAGTAGCAAATGTTAATCTTGATTCCATTTTTTCTATTTTTAAGAAAGAGGATTTTGAGAATATCATTGTTTGTTTTGATAATATAGAAAGAAAATCTGACAAGTTGCCACTAGATGAAATTTTAGGACTTGTCATTTTGTTAAAAGAAGATAAGTTATGTAGTGTAGTTATGATTCTTAATAAAGACGAATTGGAAAAACAGGAATCAAGCAGTGGTAAAACAGAAAATCCTAAAAATTGGTATGAAATCTATAAAGAAAAAGTCATTGATTATGAAATTACTATTGAAAATAATGATGAAGTAGCGCGAAAAATTATTGAGGAGAATTTAAAGTGGGATATTAAAGATATGAAGCAAGACATTGTAAATCTTATCTTTGAATGTTTTAAGCAAAAATTAAAATTTAGCGACAATCATAATAATCTAAGGCTATTAATAAAGCTTACACGACATATTGACTATTTTAATCAGCATTGTTTCTTTAAGGCACAAATAGAAAAACCAAAAGAGGTGTTTTTCGAAGTTTTAAAATTATATTATGAAAGAATGGTGAGTGATATTGGAGAGCATTATTTTCTGATACCAAAAGATAATCTCCCAAAGTCTCCTGTTGGCTTTCATTTTTATGAGATTTTTTTAAATAACTTATTGAAGTTAGATGAAAATTACAAAAATAGCGCACAAAGATTTTTTTTGAAAGAACTTGATAAGGAATCGGTTACTTCATTAAAAGAAATACAAGAGAGCTATATAAATGGTAATTTGAGCGACAATCAATATGCAGAATGGATTGAAAACATATTTAAAAATACTGAAAAATCCTTTCTTGTAGATGACCTCACAAAGAACTACCATCGTTATCAAATACTTTTTAAATTATACAAAAACATAAGAGAGAAAGAATTACCACAAGAGTATGAGATTAAAAAGCAATACATAATATCTCACACCGAAAAAGATAATGGTTTGCTTAACAACATACTTAACACGATTATCAATGAAGATGAAAGATATAAACAAATTTATGATGAATGCAGGAATCAGGATAAAACTGCTACTATGGATATTAGAAGTTTTATAAGCAGGTTTGATTTAAAGGGTGAAGTAGGTTTTGGTCAAGGCATAGAGACAACCTTTTCTCTTGAAAAAATAAAAGAATATAATAAGTTTCCATTAGATGAGATAGTAAATGTTTTTCAAAATAACAATGAATTTTGTAAAAGATTTTTTGAATATTTTGGCGGTAATTTTTCCGATGATTCCATTAATAAAGAATATGATTTGAAAAATCACCTATTTCAAGCGTATAAAAAATTTTTAAATCAAGAGGAATATAAAGTCAAAAAAGAAGAAGTTAAAAAGGCTTTAGAAAAAAATTGCCCCAATAGTCTTATTCTCAAACTACTCAATGAAGAGTGAATTTTCCTCATTTTTTATATACTTCGCCGCGAGAATCCGCCTTGTAGGCATAGATAATCAAGATTTGATTTTCCCTTATTTCATAGAGAATCCTGTATTTGCCAACTCTTAGTCGGTAGTGGTTCTCATAACCTTGAAGCTTTTTGGTATCTTGTTGATTGTGGTAAGGATTTTGTGCAATATTTTCTAAAGCCTTGATGATTTTGGGAGCTAGGTCGTAATGCTTGAGCAAAAACTTTTCTACTTCTTTGCTATATTCTAATGTGCCACTCATAATCCGAGCTTTTGCCTCATTTCTTCGTGGCTTATTGTCTCGCCTCTTTCTAGCTCTTTTAATGCCTTTTTGTAGGCTTTTTCGTCCTCTTTTGTCCAAATCGTATCAGGGTCAATGCTGCTCGTGATACTAAAGGGAATCTCGCCTGTTTTGAGCACTTTTGCTGCAAACATTCTAAAGGCTGTTCCCAAATCTAGCCCCATATCTTTGAGCATTGTCTCTAATATTTCTTTATCGTTGCTGTCCATTCTGAATTGCACAACTGAAGTCATTTTATATCCTTTCATTATTTTATAGGATATTGTAGCATAAATTTGGTATTTCCCCCTCTGCAATAATATAAGATTCTACAAGGTTTCTTGTTGCATTTCTTAAGGACGATTAAAATCCTCCAAAATACCTTATTGCGCTGATTTTTCTATCTACTTGATTAAGTAGATTCTTATTTTCTTGACTTAAATTTGTATTTTGTAAGATATTTTGTGTTTGCGCAGAATCAAGGCTTGGATTGAATTTTTGTAAGACATCAAAGCCTACTTTTTCCTCGTTGTTTAAGATTCCACTTTGTAGCATTGCGTCGCCTAAATCTTTTAGACTTTCAAAGTTATTTTCAAACTTTGCGCTAAAGTTTTGGGCAAAATTTTGCAGATTGGAAAGTTCTGCACTGATTTCAAAAGAATCCTGAATCTCGGTAATAATGGTTTTGTTATTGGAGGAATCCACATTAAAGAGGTTAGAAATTGCGTCAATTCCTTGAGAATTTTGCGTATTTTGCGTGCTAAAAAGCGAATTGGAATCATTAGAATAGCCCGAAATATTGTTGGATTTCGTATTTTGTTGTGTGTAGGATTGATTGAGCAGCCCCCACATAGATTGATTTTTGTCATTTACATTCATTCTTTTTCCTTTTTATTAGGGTATTTTGTTGGAGGATTAAAGCAATTTTTATTCCATATATGAAAGATAGCAGGATTCTTAATCTTTTAATGTAAAACTAATGAAATTACAAATAATATACCGCAATTTTTTCTTTATTGTATTTTAGGAGTGTGGGAATGTATGCGGATTCGGCATTGAGTTTGGTTGTGCCTTTGTGTGTGATTGCGCTGGTATTTATTACGCGCAGGGTTGTGCTTTCGTTATTTGTTGGAATCTTCCTTGCAGGATTTATGCTAAGTGATTCGTTTTTTGGGGTTATAGAATATGCCTTAAATGCCATTGGAGGGGTATTTTACAGCGAGGGAGAAGTGCAGTCTAACGCCTTGTATGTGTTTGGATTCTTGATTTTGCTTGGGATTTTAACACAGCTAATGCAATGTTCAGGCGGAATGAATGCCTTTGTGCATTGGGCAAGAGAACGCGTCAAAAGCGCGGAAGGTTCGGAGTTTGTCGCTTTTATTGCGGGTATTGTGATTTTTATCGATGATTATTTCAATGCGCTTACTGTAGGACAAATCGCGCGTCCGCTCAATGACGCAAATCATTCTACAAGGGAACGTTTGGCATATATTATTGATTCTACTTCCGCACCGATTTGTATTTTAATGCCAATTTCAAGTTGGGGGGCTTATATTTTGGGAATTATGGGTGGATTGGTGGAGGATACCTCAAGCTTTAGTGTGCTAGTGCAAAGCATTTGGGGGAATTATTATGCTTGGTTTGCTTTGCTTGGGGTTTTTCTAACGATTCTTTGGCAAATCAATCTGCCTGTTATGCGCCACAATCAAGGAGTGGGGATAGAAGAGTTTGACGAAATCAAGCCTCATAGCGGAGGGAGCATTTGGCTTTTGATTTTGCCTATTGTCGCGCTTATCTTTTTTGTGGGATTCTTTATTTTTTATAGTGGCTATCAAGTGTCTCAAAGTTTGGAACTCATTGAAATGTTGGCAAATGCACAAACGGGATTTTCGCTTTTTTGGGGCGGAGTGTGCGCAATAGCTGTTTCTGTCGCGATTGCTTGGAATCGCATTAGTTTGCACGAGTATTCTTTGATTATCAAAGATGGATTTTTATCTATGTTGCCCGCAAATCTTATTTTGATTTTGGCGTGGGCGATTGGACCTGTGATTAAGAATGATTTACAAACCGGAATTTATCTTGCTAACTTAAGTAGAGACTTTTTGGCAAGTGGTGTATTGTCGGCAAATGTCGTTGCTCCTTTGGTGCTATTTCTAAGTGCAAGCTTTATTGCATTTTGCACCGGAACGAGTTGGGGAACATTTGCGATTATGTTACCTATTGGCGCAAGCATTGCTACGATTAATGGCATAGATATGATGTTGAGTATCTCTGCTGTATTGGCTGGAGCAGTATATGGAGACCATACTTCACCAATTTCTGATACAACGATTCTTTCTGCGACAGGATCAGGTTGCTCTGTGCAGAGCCATTTTATCACACAATTGCCCTATGCAACGACGGCTGCATTTGCCGCACTCATTAGTTTTGGTGTCGCGGGTTTTTTTGAATCTCTTGTCGTAGGATATTTAGCAGGTTTTGGAATAATGTTTGGGTGTTTTTACGTATATAGGCGATTTTTAAGCAAGCCATTGGACTATAAAGAAAAAGAATTTGACTAATGTAGAATCAAAGTTTAAATAGAGATTAATAT
>NZ_JAIEFA010000085.1 GCF_029067145.1 Helicobacter sp.
GTCACACAGTCACACTGTCTCTTTTTTTTTTTTTTTTTTATTTTTTTTTTGGGGGGGGGGGTTTGGCGACTCATTTGGGCCACAAGGGGGCGTTTAAACAAAGGACCGCCCCCCCCCCCCGCAAGAGAAAGTAAAAAGAGCAAAAATTTTATAGAAAAAATATTTAAGAAAAGATAAAAGAGCGGATTGCTTCGGACAAGCCCTCACAAGGACAAATTCTGAACAATCTATTCGTGGCGCAAAGCGTCAATGGGATTCAGCCTTGAAGCGCGTCTTGCTGGGAGATAGCCAAATAATATCCCCATAAAAGCCGAAAACACAAAGGCAACTAATGCAATGGTATAATCAAAGTTAAAAGGCAATTCCATAACATAGCAGATTCCAAGCGAACCTACAAACGCCAAAACTACCCCCAAGATTCCACCCAATGCACTAAGCGTCAAGGCTTCTATCAAAAACTGCAATAGCACTTCACTCTGCATTGCACCAATCGCCAAACGCGTGCCAATTTCTCGCGTGCGCTCTGTTACAGAAACTAACATAATATTCATAATCCCAATTCCTCCAACAATCAAACTCACCCCAGCAATCGCCCCTAAAAAAATCGTCAAATTCGCAGTGGTATTTTGCATCATTTCTATGATTTGCTTTGTGTCCATAATCTCAAAATCATCTTTTTGTCCCTCACGCACATTACGAATCTCACGCAAAGCATTTGAAATTTGTGTCGTGGCTTGTGTGGAATCCACATTATCTTTAAGCGAAATCATCAACCTTGAAATATTATACAATGTGCTAGACTTAGAGATGCTGCGTTGATAGGTTTTCAAAGGTAGCAAAATCACATCATCTTGGTCATTTCCCATTGCTCCTTGCCCCTTTTCCTCCAAGATTCCGATACATTCACATACAATATTACCTAGTCGGATTCTACTTCCTAGAGGATTTGTAGAGGATTTATCAAATAGGTTTTTTTTCACACTTGCGCCGATAATGCAAGTATTGCTTCCTGCACGATAATCTTGCGCACTAAAAGTTACCCCATAAGAGATATTCCAATTTGTAGCGACAAAATAATCTGCATTGACGCCTTGAATTTGGGTTTGTGTGTTTTCTTGTCGGAATTGCACAAGAGCGGAAGTTGCTACAATTGGTGCAATCGTGCGTGTAATATGCCCCACTTGAATATTTAATTCTTTGATATTCTCTAAGCTAAAAAGCTTTCTTCCTCCACCGCCTATGTTTTGACTTCGTGCAGGAAAGACAAGCAAAATATTGCTACCTAAACTACTCATACGCTCGGTAATCACTTGCGTTGTGCCATTTCCAAGTGTAATCATAATTACAACTGCCCCCACACCGATAATAATCCCAAGCATTGTCAAAAGTGCGCGCAAAAAATTGCGTCTAATCTGACGAAAAGCGAGGAAAAAGGCATTTAAAATCATATTTATTCCTAATTGCGTTGTGCTTGCACGCTGTTGGATTCCCCATTTTGAGATATTTCACTTCGCCCAATAGGAGTTGCAACATCTTGTATGCTTTGCGATTCTGTATTTGCAGAATCGCTCTGCACCAAACCATCTAAAAACATAATTTCGCGCGTAGCATATCGCGCCATTTCTGGCTCGTGCGTAACCATAAGAATCGTAATCTTAGAATCTGCGTTTAAACGCGCTAAGATTTCCATAATCTCTATACTTCGCTTAGTATCTAAATTCCCTGTGGGTTCATCGGCAAGCAAAAAGAGCGGATTAGAGGCAATCGCTCTAGCAATTGCCACGCGCTGTTGTTGTCCCCCGCTTAAAGCATTACTTTGATGATTATACCATTTCTCTAAACCCACCATTTCAAGTGCTTGCATAGATTGTCTAATGCGCTCTTTTTTAGGCACTTGGCGATAAAGCAAAGGAAGTTCAACATTTTCTAATGCCGTCGTGCGAGGCAAAAGGTTGAATCCTTGAAAAATAAAACCGATATAATGCCGCCTCAAAAGGGCTTTTTGCTTTAGATTCAAATTACAAACATTGACTCCGCAAAACTCATAGATTCCACTACTTGGGCTATCTAAACAACCCAAAATATTTGCCAATGTGCTTTTGCCACTCCCACTTGGACCCATAAGTGCGACAAAATCACCCTCTACAATCTCTAAACTAATCCCGCGCAATGCTTCAAAGAGATTGGGTGGCTTTCCATAGGTTTTATGGATATTTTGCAAGCGAATAAAAGACATTATTTTTCTTCTTTTTGCGCAATAATCACTTGCATTCCTGCCTGAATAGAATCGCTAAAAATTTGTGTTGAGATTCCATTGCTAATGCCTACTTTCACAGAAACTTCCTTAGGGACACCATTTTCTAATACCCAAACACTAGAATTTGCTTGCTGCTTGCTTCCGCCTCCACGTGTGCGTGGAGGACGCATACCTAAACCAAAAGAACTTAATTTTGAAGAGGATTTTGCAGAATCTTTCTTAGGAGTTATCGGAGTAAAATAAAGCGCACTAGAGGGAATCAAAAGGGTATTTTTAGCAGAATCTGTAACAATATCTGCAGTCGCGCTCATTCCGGGCTTGAGTAGCAAATCTTGATTACTGACATAAATGCGCGCCTCATAGCTTACGATGTTATCTGTGCTTTCGCTCGCACCAAAATTCACTCTATCTACCACCGCTTCAAAAGTCTTTTGAGGATAGGAATCCACACTAAACTTTACATTTTGCCCCACTTTGACTTTGCCAATATCTGCTTCAGAAATGCTAACATTTAACTCCATTTCCTCTAAACTTTCTGCAACAATAAAAAATTCTGGTGCTTGGAAGCTTGCCGCAACACTCTGCCCTACTTCAATGGAGCGACTAAGCACCACCCCATCTATTGGCGTTGTGATATGCGCATTTTTCAAATCTACCTGTGTGGAACGAATCGCAGTTTCAATCTCTTTAATATTTGCTTGACGCAGCTCCACCTCACTTAAAGCGGCGTTGTAATTTGTCTTTGCAGTTTGCAAATCAAGCTTGGAAGGTGTTTTGCCTTGCGTTGTTTTAAAAAGCGTTTGAAGTTGCTTATACTGCCAAGTCTTTTCCTCTAAACCTACCTTTGCGCTTTTTAATTGCGCCTTTGCACTCTGAAGTTGCGCTTCATAGCGGTAGAGGTCTTGTTCAATACTTTCACTATCAATTTTAGCAAGCACTTGCCCCTTGCTCACCTTATCATTCACATCTACAAGCACTTCAAGCACGATTCCAGAAATCACTGAACCAATGGACACTTCGTGCGTTGGAGAAAGCGTGCCATTAGCACTAATACTTGTAGAAATATCTCCCAAAGTTACTTCTTGTGTCGTATAAAGATAATTTGGCTCTCTTGTTTGCCACCAATAAAAAAGTGCAATACACAAAACTAGAAAGCCTGCAATTCCACCCCAAATCGTCAAAATTTTTTTGTAATTTTTCTTTGGATTTAAATTTTTTAAAATCTCTATTGTTGATTGCATTTTATTCCTTATTTACCAAATGTTCCGCCATAGAAACGAGATTCAAGTCTCCGCCAAAAGCCTTATAAAGCAGAACAAAAGCCTTGAGATTTTCAAATTTTGCGGTATTGAGCGATTTTTGTGCATTATTAAATGCAGCGGCATTAAGAGCATATTCTAAGTTGTCAATCAATCCCACAAAATAACGGCTAGAAGAAAATTCAAAATAGCTTTGCGCATTTTTTGCTCGTTTTTGACTATTTTGCAGTTGCAATTCTGTGCTTTTGACATTGAAGCTTGTGTTTTCAATTTCACTCAAAGCATTTTTTAGCGATTTTTGAAGTGTGAGATAAGATTCTTTCAAAAGTGCATCTTGCAAAAAATAATTTTGCGTTAATTGTGTGCGGTTTAAAATCGGCGCGGTAAGGGAGCTAGCAAATTGCCACGCAAGATTCCCGCTTGCCTGCGCATTAGAATCCAAAATCTCATTTAAATTTGCGCTGATAGACAGCACAGGAAACAAGCTTGCCTTAGCATTTGCCTTGGTATAACTCTGCGCATACAGACTAAAAAGTGCCGCTTTAATATCCGGACGCGCGAGTAAAACATTTGCAGGCATAGAATCCAAATGCAGCTCTGTTGGCGCATTTGGGGAGATTTGAGATTCTACTACAAAAGGAAGTTCTAATGTATCTAGCAAGATTAATAAGGCATTTTTATTTTCCTCAAACGCGCTTTTTAGGGATTCTAAAGTGTTTTGCTCATTTGTCAATAAATCTTGCTTTTCGAAAAGTTCTGTGCTATCTAGCAAACCATTTTCAACCTTTAAACGCGTCAGCTCCAAAGCGTCTTGATAATGCACAATATTTTCCTGCGTCAAAATAAGATTATAAGAGGATTCCAGCAATGTAAAATAAAGAATTGCTACATCGCCCAAAAGCGTGATTTTAGCATTTTCTAAATCTTGCAAAGATTTCTCATAAAGAGAGACTTTGGCATTTTTGGCATATTGCAATCTGCCAAACAAATCCACTTCCCACGAGAGAGTCGCACCTACTGCAGAGGTATAGGATTGGGTTTTTTGTATGGGTGTTGTATTGGTGCGTGTATGCGATTCATTGGCATTGACACTTCCATCTACGCTTGGAAAGATTGCTCCCCACGCACTTTTAAGTTGTGCCTTAGCCTGTAAGATTCTTGTATTCATAATTTGCAAATCCAAATTATTGCCTAAAGCAATTTCAAAAAGATTCGCCAAAGTAGAATCGTTAAACAAAAGATTCATTTGCTCTATTGGCGATGTTTTAGCAAGAGGTTGGGATTCCATATCTACGCTGATTAAAGCGGTATTTTGGAAAGTTTGTGGGAGTGCTTGAGTGATTTCTGAATCTTTTGGCAAATTTGCAGCACAGCCAAAAAACATTCCACTTGCAAATGCTAAGATTGTAAAATGTCTCCACGAAATCTTATGCAAAATCTGTTGCACCAAAATATCTCCTTAAAATAAAGCCAACATTCTAACCAAAAACCCTAAAGCAAATGTGAATTTTCCATCAACTACAACATTCCACAAAATCAATGAATTAAAAACAAACTTTAAGGATTTTGTAGAATCTGTTGTGTATTGATTTTGAAATCAAAGTATTTAGAGCGTAACCTAGAAGCAGCAACGGCTGTAAATTGCGAAGCGGCGGCACTAAAATTTTTTTCTTGCAAAAATAAGATTCCATTTGCGATTCTTGTTTCATAATTTGTCGGTGCTTCCAATTTGGAAAGCTGTAAAAGTGTAGCGGCATTTTCAATATGTCCTGCGCCAATAGCAGCCACTGCACCCAAAAAGAGTGTTTGCGTATCTTGTTCTTTAAAATCATCAATCAAGCTGTTATAAAGCGTAAAAGATTTTTCAAATTCCTGTAAATACAAATAAGTCAATGCCAAAGCCTGAATCACCCCGCGTGCGTCTTTTTGTTCGGTAATAAGGCGCATATCCAAATCTTGCTGAATGTAATGCAAAGTCCCGATAATATGCGCAACTTCAATATACATTTCACGCACAACAGACGCTCCATAATAAATAGAATCTCGGTTAATTTTTGGGTCTTGGTAATAATTTTGCAACTTCAAAGCAAGAGATTTGGGCTCGTCTTGATAATTAATAGCCAAAAGTGTTAAAAGATTGCTAATGGGGTCATTAGGATAGAGACGTTTCAATCCTTCCGCAGATTTCACAAGCAAGGTTTGATTATTCATTTGCACGCCTTGCGCAAAATCCAAAGCATAATAAATCGCAACATTGTCTTCTTTATTTTCAAGAGACTGCAAAGGCGTTGGAACACCATCTCTTGTGAAATTTAACAAAGCTTGGATAAATTCTTGCTCCTCAACATTGCTTTGAAAATTGACAATTTCTCTTCCAATTTCACTCTCCAACCGCCCCGTATCGCGATAGGTTAATTTGGCAGTAATAAGGGCAAAAATTCCTGCATACAAGTCCTTTGGATTTAAGTGAAAAGAACGTAAAAAATGCTGATAAGCCGCGTCAAAATTACCCATTTGCGCATAATTTAACCCTAAATTATAATGCAAAATAGAATGATTAGGATAAGCATTGACAACTTCTACCAATAAGGCATTGGCATTCCGAATATTTCCATTAAGCGTTTCTAAAATCGCATTAGCAATATTGCGATTCATTCTTGAAATAGTTTGCCCACGCAGCAGAATCTCTTTTGCCTCTTGCAGATTCTCTATCCGAATATTAATGCCACCCTCTTGAATCACATTAAAAGCTTCTTTAGCGTCAAAGACTTTATAAGACGCAAAATAAAACAAAATATTATAGGCATTGAGTTTTTGCCCTGTAAAATTATCCCAAAAACGTTTTTGAGCAACATTAATATTGAAAAAATCATCACGCAAAGTAATTTTAATCGGATAAGGATTGCGGTCTAACGCTTCTTGATTTTGAGAATATTTATTTGCAAGCCGCGCAGCCTGACTATATTCTGTTAATTGCAGTTTCACAAGCATTAAGGCAATATCGGATTCTAAAGTGCTTCCAAATGTATCAATGCTTTGCATTAAAAGCTTGTTTGCTTCATTGTAATCCCCAATGCGCGCATAAAGCAAAGCAAGGTTAAACCAAGTTTTTGGGTCAGTAGAATTTCTATTCAACGCATCAATGGCTTTATAATTGTTATTAAAATACGCATACATCGCAGCTAAAAGTTGATTCGTTTCTTCTTGATAATAATTAGAAGAAGAATGAATCAGAGAAGAAAAAGCTTCCAAATAATTACCCAAATAAAAATTTGTCAGCGCATACAGATAGGAATAAATAGGCAGATTCCCTGTTTTTGGGAGATAAGTTTGTGCAAGCTGCAGATAATAACGATATTTCAAGGGCTCTTGTAGATACAAAGAACAAATTGCGGCATTTAGGGAACTAATTACTCTATCTTCCCCTAAATCAATAGCTTTTTGGAAAGAATTTAACGCCTCCAAATAGGATTTTTCTTCCATTTGTGCCACACCTAAATTGTAATTGGAAAGCCCTTCAGAATAATTAGAAATCTTGTTATACAAATCCAATGCCTCTCGTTTATTGCCACTAGTGTAAAGAAAATTTGCTTTTTTAATTAATGCCTCTAAGTTTTCGGCATCCGTAATAATATCTGCCCCCTTTTTGATGCTAAAATCTATGGGTGGCAAGGCATTCGTTTGAGTTTGTGGCGGATGAACTTCGCGCGTCAAAACTAAACCAATCAGAAAAATAAATCCAAGTATAAGAAACCCAAATAAAACCGCCAAAATAACACTTGTTTTTTTATGCTGATTGAAAAACTCCAAAAGTTTTTCAATTTTATTTTGCGGTTTAGATTCTTGTGGTTCTTTTTTTAAAATATCATCTAAAACACCAAAATTGTCATCAAGCTGAATTACTTGATTGTTTTCTTGATTTTGTGGCATAAAACTACCTCAAATAGGGCTCTAAAACTAAAGGAATCTTAATATTCCCATCTTTTTGTTGATAATTTTCCATAATCGCAACCAATGTGCGCCCCACTGCTAAGCTTGAACCATTTAAGGTATGGACTAATTGATTTTTCTTTTTAGAATTTTTATAGCGAATCTTTGCGCGTCTTGCCTGAAAATCGCGTGTATTGGAAATAGAACTAATTTCACGATAGCAATTTTGTCCCGGTAACCATACTTCAATATCCACCGTGTTGCTTGCACAAAATCCCAAATCCCCTCCACAAAGCTGAACCAAACGATGAGGAAGTCCCAAAGAAACCAAAAGCTCTGAAGCACACGCAATCATACGCTCTTGCATCATATCACTTTCTTCTGGCGTTGTAAGTGCAACCAACTCTACTTTGTCAAATTGATGTTGGCGGATAATTCCACGCGTATCACGCCCCGCACTTCCCGCTTCTTTTCTAAAGCAAGGTGTATAAGCCGTCAGCATAAGAGGTAATTCCTCTTCGTCCAAGATTTCATCGCGATAAAGATTCGTAAGCGTTACCTCTGCTGTGGGTATCAAATAAAGTTCGTGTCCTTTTTTGGCATTTTTTTCATTGGATTCCTCTTCTTCAAATTCAGAGATTTTAAACAAATCATTTTCAAACTTTGGTAACTGACCTGTGCCAAAGAGAGTTTGTGTATTTGCAATAGCGGGTGTTCCAATCTCACTAAAACCGCGTTTGGAGTTAAAATCCAACATATAATTAATGAGTGCGCGTTCTAACTTTGCTCCCATACCCATAAACACGCTAAAGCGGCTTTTTGCAAGCTTCACCCCACGCTCAAAATCAATCCACCCATTTTGTTCGGCTAGCTCCCAATGCTCTTTGGGTTTAAAATCAAAATGTGTAGGTTCTAACACTTTTTTAATCTCCACATTATCCTTTTCATCTTTTCCAAAAGGTGTTTTAGAATCAGGAATATTAGGAATATTATGAGAAAACTCTTGTAGTTTATTTTCCCACAATTCTACTTCTTGAGAATAAAGCGCAATTTGCCCTTTGAGCAAATCACATTCCTCTTTGAGCGCATTAATATCGCCCCCTTCTTGCTTGATTTTAGCAAATAGCTTGGTTTTGGTATTTTGCGTAGCTTGCAATTCCTCTAAAGCAGATTTTTTTTGTTTATAATTCAAACTGCTTTCACGCAATGCATTTAAAAATACCGCGTCAATATTGCGTTTAGACAATTTATCCATCGCCTCTTCAAAGTGATTTGTAAGAAGTTTTAAATCAATCATAATAAATCCCAAAAAAATTAAATGGCTAGATTCTACACTAAGGCTTGTTAAAACACACTAAAAAATTTATAAAAATCATTCGAAATTATGCAAGAATAATGTATAATCCAAATTTATGTTTAAGCTTTAAAAGAGTTGGGTTTAATCTAAAAATAATTTGCTTTGGAGAATTAAATTTGAATTCAGTTGGAAATTTTGCAATTGTGCTTGGGATTTTATGTTTAGTATCCATTGTAGTTCTGGCAATTACCGCAATTTCAGTCAGCAAAAGTGGAAGCAAACTCACTTCTTTTGAAAAAAAGATTCTCTTTGCAGTAGCTTTTTTGCTTTGCTTTGGAATCATCTTACTCTACATTTTTTCTAATTTAAGCCTATTTTTTGCATTATTTTCTTAGACCTTTTGGTTTTTCCAAATACCACTTTGAAAAATTTTCCAATACACAAACGCACGCAAGAAAGTTTCCAAACAAATACAAAGGTAAATATAAATTGCAGGATAACCTCTTGTAGCAATAAAATAACAAGGCACAACGCGTAAGCCCCAAATCATTATGCTATTAATCACAAGCGTAATTTTTGTAATGCCCGCTCCACGCAATGCACCATCAAGAATACAAATAAACGCAAAAGCAACTTGCGAGATTCCAATAGGCACAAGATAATGGACGCTCGCACGAATCGTAGCGGAATCCTCACTAAAAAAACTAGACCAAAAGGGAGCAAAAACACTCATAAAAGCCCCCACAACCCCCATAAAGATTCCGCCAAGCAGTAGAGTATTAAGGGTGGAGTATTTTGCCTCTAAGGGTTTTTTTGCTCCAAGATTCTGCCCCATAAGTGCCATTGCGGCAATCATAAAGCCAAATCCGGGCATAAAAGCAAATCCCTCAATTCTCGTAGCAATTTGATAACCTGCTAAATCATAAGTCCCATAAAGTGCGACAAATTTCGTCATCACAATGATTGCAAACAGCGTAAAAAGACGCTCGCAACCGCTAGGGATTCCGACAATAAAAGCCCGTTTAATATAATCAAAATTGATTCTGCCTCTAAGCGAAATGGGGCTATTTTTATAAAACAAAAGACAAGAAAAGAGCGCGGAAGTTTCTAAAAAATTAACTACCAAAGTTCCGATTGCCGCACCCACAACACCCAATGCAGGCACAAAAAGGAATCCAAAAATCAAAGTATATTTCACAATGGGATTTAAAAGTGTAATAAAAATTTTAATATAAAAAGGCAGTTTCGTTGCTCCAGCTGCTGAAAATGCAGAAATGCTTACTTGTTTTATCAACAATAAAGGCACGCTAAAAAGCACGATACTTAAATAATTGCTTCCAATTTCGTGTGCTTGAGATTCTATCCCAATCCAAGTAAAGAAAAATTCAAAGCCCCAAAACGCAGACAGCATTAAAGGCAGAGAAAACAAAAAGGCGGCAAAACTCAAACTCATTACCGCTTCGTTAGCAGCCTTTTTGTCGTTTGCCCCCAAAAATCGTGAGACCAAAGCACTATTTCCAACAAAAATAATCGTTGTAAAGGCAAAAAGTAGCATAATGAAGTTTAAGCTCACCCCTACAGCAACAATCGCACTTGCTCCAAATGTGCCAATCATCAGCAAGTCTATGGAAAGATTAATAATATCCAAAAGCGAATTTAAACCAGAGGGAATTGCAATATTTAGGATTCTATGGCTACGCTCTTTGGAATAAAATCGTATTTTATTGCGCATTTTTTTCCTTTTGCTTCTTAGCTAACAAATCAATGAAATTGTAATTATTTTTTAAGATTCTTTCTTGTATTTTTGGACAAAAACATAACATCAAATTGTAACAAAAATCCTGCAGAGACTCTTAAAAAGAAATCGTGCAGAAATACAAAGAAAGTTTTACAAAATAAGGTTTTACACAGAAATATTTAAATGCACAATCGTGCCATCTTCTTTGGTTTGTATAGAATCCTCTTCTTGCGTATCTTGCGATTCCTCTTCTTGCTTTTTTCTTTCTTTTTCTTCTTCGGGTTCTTTGCCATTTCCCTCACGTTCATCGTTTGTTTCAAGCACTTCTTCAGTAGGGCGCACTTCTGTAATCTCATCTTGTTTATCTTGCATTTCCTGCAAATTCACCATTGCTTGAAAGTCAAGTTTGACTTGAGAATTTGCGTGTTGCACAGAACCCACTTGGGCATTTTGATGAATATGGGTGATATTGCCGATAGGAGAAACTGCCATAATTAGTCCTTTTTAAGCTGAATCGTTTGCGCTTTGGCATAAACGACATTTGCACCTAAGGTGATTTTAACAAATTTACGCTTGGTGTAATCCACTGCGTAATTTTCACCACAATCTCTTGTAAATCCTGCTAAAATTTGTGCAGCTTTGCGTAAGATTATATCAGAAATTTTAGTCTTTCCGCAATGAATAATACAATGCGAGCTTGGGATTCCACGAATATGCAACCAAATATCCTCTGCTTTGGCGGCTTTCAGCAATGCAATATTTTCTTTTTCATTTTTACCAATAGAGACTTTAATACCCTCTACGAAAAAACTTTCAAAGAATTTTTGTTTCTGTTTTGCTTCTTTTATGTTAGATTT
>NZ_JAIEFA010000086.1 GCF_029067145.1 Helicobacter sp.
TTCCATAGTGAATTTACTTTATGCTTGATTTTAGATTCGTAACTCAAAGCAGATGAGTTACTTCGCAATACACGCTAATCAATCTATAATGTGGAATCTCGTTTAAATGATTCTACTTGTCATTCTTGGAGGAAAATATAATCTTAAACAAAGCTGCAAGGCGAAATGAAATTCTATAAAAATAAAAAGAATTAAGTAGTTTTGTAGTAGAATTAAAAACTTAGTGATTTGAAATCACTTGTGTAAAAAGGGGATGTTATGTTACCAACATGGAGTAAAGAAATCAGCGTGCATAATGAAAAGATTGATGAGCAGCACAAAAAGCTATTTGAAATCGCAGGTCGTGCCTATATGATGACAGAAAAAAAATCAAGCAAAGAGGAAGTGATTGGGGTTTTACGTGAATTGCTTGAATATACAAAGGAGCATTTTAAAGACGAGGAAGAGTATATGCAATCCATTTCTTTTCCTCGTTTGGAAGCACATAGGGTAATTCATCAAGACATTATTAGGGATATGGTAAGTGCAGTAACGCGTGTGCAGAATCTTAACGATTTAAAAGATGAGATTGCAAAAATTGCAAAAAATTGGCTTTTGGTGCATATTATCAAAGAAGATATGCAAATTGAAAAATTTCGCCGCAATACCTGCCCGCTTCCTATAAAACCAACAGAACCAAAACCTGAAGAAAAGCCTGTGCAAACTGAAAACAAAAAAATTGAATATTTTTGCGGTTGTCCTAATAAGGTGCATTATGTGCCGATAGATGTGGATAAAAAGATTCGTGCAGGCGGTGTTTTTAATTGTAAAGTTTGCAAGCAAGCAATTCAACCTAAGTAATAAAAGGGACAAAATGTTAGATAAAAATGAATTAAACGAATATGCTTTGATGGCAAATACTCTACGTTTTCTTTGCGCCGATATGGTGCAAAATGCCAATAGCGGACACCCCGGTGCTCCAATGGGGTTGGCGGATATTGCGGTGGTGCTTGGATTCCATATTAGACTAAATCCAAAAAATCCCAAGTGGATTAATCGCGATAGATTGGTTTTTAGTGGCGGGCACGCAAGCGCGCTTGTGTATTCTCTGTTACATTTATGGGGCTTTGAAGTGGGTTTGGAGGATTTGAAAAACTTTCGTAAATTTGGCTCTAAAACGCCCGGACACCCAGAATATAAACACACTCCCGGAGTTGAAATTACCACAGGACCGCTAGGACAAGGAATCGCAAATGCAGTAGGATTTGCAATGGCGGGCAAGCTTGCTGCTTCTATGCTAGGCGAGGATTTAATTTACCATAAAGTCTATTGTTTGTGTGGTGATGGGGATTTAGAGGAGGGCATTTCGTATGAAGCCGCTTCGCTTGCAGGACATCACAGCTTAAACAATTTAATTTTAATCTATGATTCTAACAATATTACAATTGAGGGAGATTGCGGTATTGCAATGAGTGAAAATATTAAGGCGCGTTTTGAGGCTCAAAATTGGGAGGTGTTCAATATAGATGGACATAATTTCTTAGAAATTGATGAGGCTTTAAAAAAGGCAAAAAGTGCGCTTAAACCTGTGTTAATTATTGCAAAAACACAAATTGCTAAAGGTTCGCAAAGCCTCTGTGGCTCGCATAAAGCACACGGAGCACCGCTAGGAGCAGAGGAGATTTGTATTTCAAAAGAAAGCTTGGGATTCAATCCAAAGGAGCAGTTTTTTATCCCACAATCTTGCAAGATTCGCTTCCAAAATACCGCAGAATTGGGAGAATTGGAGAATCACAAATGGGATAAAATCTTTGCAGCAAGTAGCCAAAAGTCTCTTTTAGAGGAAATGCTAAAGCCAGATTTTAGCAAAATCGTTTATCCAGACTTTGAAGCCCAAAAAGCACAAGGCAAAGGAATCGCAACGCGTGCAAGCAATGGAATCATTTTGAATGCAATCGCACAGGCTTTACCCGGATTTGTTGGGGGAAGTGCGGATTTAGCTCCGTCCAATAATACAGAATTAAAAGGCAAGGGCGATTTTCCAAAGGGCAGCAATTTTCACTTTGGAATCCGAGAACACGCAATGGGTGCAATTAGCAATGCAATAGCGAATTATGGCTTGTTTTTGCCATTTTGCGCAACCTTTTTTGTATTTAGCGATTATTTAGCACCAAGTGTTAGGGTAGCAAGCTTAATGCAAAGCAAAGTCTTTTATATTTGGACGCACGATTCTATCGGCGTTGGGGAAGATGGGGCGACACACGAACCTATTGAGCAGTTAAGCCATTTTCGCGCTATGCCAAACCTTAATGTTTTTCGTCCTTGCGATGCCTTTGAAAATATTGCTTGTTGGCAAGTGGCTTTTGAGGTTAAGGGACCCTGTGCGTTTGTTTTAAGTCGTCAAAATCTACCGATTTTAGAAAAGGTTTCTAAGGAAAATGTGCGCAAAGGTGCCTATTTGAAATTGGCTTCCAAGCTAGACTCTAAAAACCCAAAAATCACGCTTTTAGCAAGTGGCAGCGAAGTAGAGCTTGCGCTAAAGAGTGCTGAAAAGCTAGAGCAAGAGGGAATCGCAACACAAGTTGTGAGCGCACCAAGTTATGATTTATTTATACAAGAGGGCAAAGATTATTGGGATTCTTTGTTAAAAGGCAAAGTCATTGCATTAGAGGCAAGTCGTGCTTTGGAATGGTTTGCTTTTGCAGAGGAAGTGATTGGTATGTCTAGTTTTGGCGCGAGCGGAAAGGGCGAGGAGTTATTCAAGCATTTTGGTTTTAGTGTGGAAAATGTAATCCAAATTGCCAAAAAACATTTAGGATAAAAGGTGGAAAGTCTCCATCTGTTTTCCAATGCGCGCGCAATGAAGCATTTTTTTGCGCAAAATTATGCAGAGGACTTTTTACCGAGTGCAAAAAGTATAGCCGAGTTTTTAGACTTTATCTTGAGGGTAGAGGGAAAGCGCAAGATTCCACCTTTTTTGCGCAATTTTTATTTGTATCAAGCAATTCAAGAAAATTATCAAAATACGCAGAAATTAGGCAACTTTGCTAGAAATTTCACACAATTTCTACTCAATTCTACTTTTTTTTTAAAATTTTATGATGAATTGTGCGCAGAATGCGTTTCCTTATAATCGCTAGAAAATTTTGATATTTATGCCTTTTATGACGACCATTTGGAAGTCTTAAAAACAATTTTTAAAAGCTATCAAGAGATTTTAATCCGAAATCATTTTTTTGATAAATATTTTTTAGAGGATTATCAAATTACTTTTGAGTTGCTTTGCCCATTTGAAAGAATCGTGATTCATTTGGAGGGTTTTTTGAGCCGATTTGAAATGCGGGTGTTGCGTGAAATTTCCGAGAAGTTGCCCATTACTTTTGAATTGAGTTTGGATTCTTTTAATCAAGAGTATTATACAAAATTGTTTGGAATCCCTTTGGAAATGGGATTTTATGAGATTGTGTTATCTTGCGATACATTGAGTTATGATAAGATTGCGCAAAATAGCAATCCTAAGGGTAAAGAATCGCAAGTTCAAGTATTGGAGTTTAGGGACAAAATAGCAGAAGTGGGCGGTATTTTTGCGCAAATTGATATGTGGTTGGGGCAAGGAATCGCACCAGAGCAGATTTGCATTGTTTTGCCCAATGAAGAGTTTGCGCACTATTTAAGGCTTTTTGACAAGGCGCGAAATTTTAACTATGCTATGGGGAGTGCTTTAAAGACAAGTGCATTGTATCGGAATCTTAAAAATGCCATTAAAGCACAAAGCGCCCAAGCAAATTGCAACGAATCTCCGCAGGTTGAGGAACAAGATTCTGCCTTAGCGATTCCCAATTTTTCAGATTTTGAATCTTTTAAAGAGTTTTTGCAGAATTTAGAGACAAACTCCAACGAGGCGCAACGAGTCAAAGAGAAGTTTTTGGAGGGTTTAGAGCAATTTGATTTTGCTTTAAAATATCTTGCACCTTTGAATGTGCAAGAGCAGATTTTGGCTTTTTTGGATATGATAGAGGAAGTCCATCTTGATGATGTTGGCGGCGGACGCATTAGTGTAGTGGGGATTTTGGAGACGCGGGGTGTGCGCTTTCCTTATGTCATTATTCCGGAATTTAATGCAGGAAATGTGCCAAACCTAAGCGATAAGGATTTGTTTTTAAACACCGCAATGCGTGAGAAAATAGGATTGCCGACGCGAAAAAGTCGTGAAAATTTGCAAAAACATTATTACGCTAAGTTATTACAAGGAAGCCTGCAAACTTGGATTATGTGCTTAAACAACGACGAAAATAAGCCCTCGCGCTTCTTGTTGGAGGATTCTATTTTTGGAAATTCCCCTTTGCTAAAGGCAGACACACGATATAGCGAGTATTTTTTGAGTGGCAAGGCGTTGAATTATCAAGAGCGCGAAATTATCGCTCCTTTGGAGGCAAAAGCTTTTAGTGCGACAAGTTTGCAGTGTTTTTTGATTTGTCCGCGCAAATTTTATTATCGTTATGTCTTGGGATTCCAAGAGTCTGCGAATGAGGCGGTAAATATCGGTAGCAAAATTCATAATATTTTAAAAGAAATCTATCAAAAGACGCAGGATTATAATATGGATTTGATGTATCAAGAATTTTGCAAGGAAATGGACACAAGCCATAGTTTAAAGGAATCTTTTGAAAGCGCGTTGGCAAAAAAATATCTCAAAAATTTCTTTGAATCTGAAAAAGTCCGCTTGGAATCTGGCTGGATTCCTTTTGCTTTTGAGCAAGATTTTTGCTTTGATTTCGCAGGATTTTCGCTTAAAGGGCGTATGGATAGGATAGATAAAAGAGGCGATGAGGTTTGTGTGCTAGACTATAAATACAAGCGCAATTTAAAGGTGGAATCTAAAAATTATGAAAAAGCCACAGATTTTCAGTTGCCTCTTTATGCTCTTGCGATTCAAAAAGGTGCGATTTATGCGTGTAATCCTAAGCAAATCCAAGCGGGATTTTATGATTTATATGAAGCGCAAATTAAACAAGAGCAAGACTTGAATGCAAAGATTGAAGTTTTGCAAGAAAAATTAGAGATGATTCAAAAGGATTCCAAAGAAGTAAATTTTGCATTAGCTAGCAAGCGTGAAGCTTGCCAATATTGCGACTTTATTTACCTTTGCAACCGCTATTAATCGCTCCTAAAACTCTTAAAATAAAGAGTAAGCATAAACTTGCCATTAGAGTTTTAAAGACATAAACCGATTGTGTGTGCATTGCATCAAAGGCTAAATTTGCGATTCCCTCTTCACCCAAACTTTGCGCTTGCAAAATGTAAGGGGTGTAATAAAGCGTAAAAAGAAAAATCAAAACAATGCTCACTAGCCCCAACAGAGGCGCAACTCTAGCTCCACTGACGCGAAAAGAGAGAATCTCATAAAAAAGAATCCACACCGCTGTGAGATTTAACACAATATTTAACTTGACAAAAATACTTGTCATTAAGATTCCTGATTGGAAAAGTGTCATTTCCAAGTCTGGCACAATAGCAGGTGCGCGAAAAATAGCAGGTGCGCTAAAAGCTCCACAAGCAATTAATGCGCCAAGTGTAACGCCTAGAAAAAGTAGATAAAAGGCTAAAAAGTAGGGTTGTAATCTGAAAAAATTTTGCATAAAAGTCCTTCGTTTTTTGTTGAATTATAACCAAAAGATTTTTAATTTGCCCAAGAATCTTTTATGGATTTGCAAAGATGTCCAAATGGGGTTCGTAGAGGTTTTCTTTCATTTGAACCTCAAAGAATCCAAGCAAAGTGCTAAAAAGATTGTCGTGGGAATACTCTTTGGAATACCTTTGTCTTGCAAGGTTGTTTAGTTTTTCATTATTGCTCCAAAAGATAAAAGGAATGTGTGTTTGTTCCTTAGGCGCGATAAAATAGGGCATTCCGTGCAAGTAGATTCCATTTTCACCCAAGCTTTCCCCGTGGTCTGAAAGATACAAAAGGGCGACTTTGTACGAGGTGAGGTTGTTTAATGTGTGAATGAGGCTTTGCAACAGAAAATCTGTGTAAAGAAGCGTGTTGTCGTAGGTGTTGAATATGGAATCTTGGGAGCATTGCGAGAGGTTGTTTGTCTTGCAAGTGGGGAGGAATCTCTCAAACTCCTTTGGGTATCTTTTGAAATAAGAAGGTCCGTGAGAACCCTGCAAATGAAGGATTAGTAGGAGATTTTGATTTTGATTTTTTAGTATTTCTTTTGCCTTGTCTATTAACAATCCATCGTAATTTTCTGTGAAAAGATAACGCTCTTGCAATCTATCACACACGCCTTTGCAGCCGCCTGAATTGTTGCCAAGCCAAGTGATATAAACTCCTGCTTTTTGGAGAATATCCAAGATATTTTCTGTAAATTTGTTTGTTTTAAACTGGGCTCGCTTAGAATAAGAAAACATACAAGGCAAGGAAATTGCCGTGGAAGTTCCGCAGGCATAGAAGTTTGGGAAAAACACGAGATTTGGAATTGACTGCGTGTAGAGGTTTGTAGGATTCTTTAGGTAGCCTCCCAAAGAGTAGTTTTGCGCCCTTGCAGTTTCGCCCACTACGAGAATAAGCAGTTTTTTATCCTTTGGATTCTTTAAACTCGCACTTGTGGTTAGAATCCTAAAATCTTTGTGAGCAAAATACCGCCCTTTGATGAGTTTTACAAGGCTGTAACCTTGATAAAAAGGTGTGTTGAAAAATCGTATTTGTTGATGAGTGCGTAAAAATGGAATAAGCCAAGCGTTTGAGAGTGCGAAGATTATTGCTGCGATTGTAAGAGAGGTTAGAAATGTGGCAAGTTGTAGCATTAGCTGCTTTTTTGGATTCTTAAACTCAATTTTTATTTTATAAATGCAGTAAAGAGGAAGCACTACCGCAATAAAAACAAAGAACAAAAACTTCAAAGATAGAATCTCTTGAATTTCTTTTGTGTCTGTTTGCAGGACATTTTCTAGCATTGCAGTATCAATCATCACTCCGAAATTGTGCATAAAATACACACAAAAGGCGGTGGCTGGGATTAAAAGAGTAAGAAGGATTTTCCCAAGATAAGGGAGAAAAAGAAGTACGAAACTCGCAAACAAAAGGCAAAAATAAAGGATAAAAAAGAGGAGAAAGGTTTGGAGATTCTCTGCTATGCTAAAAACATAAGAAAAGAGCGGAAAATTTAAACAAGTAATGAAAAGACTTGTGAGAATTACAAAGGAAAGCCACGAGATTTTAAAGATTTGCTTGGGATTGAAAAAAGAGAAAAAGCGGGAAAATGCGCTATGAAATGTTATCCTTGTCGGGGGGGGGGGTATTTTTTTAAAGAAT
>NZ_JAIEFA010000087.1 GCF_029067145.1 Helicobacter sp.
TGCAATCTCTTTTCTATGAGATTCTTTGATATAAGATAAAACATAAGGCATTCGGATATATCCCCACAAGCTTTTAGAGTTTAGTATCATTGCAGAACCTAGTTTGTAGGCTAGGTGGAAGTGGATACGCGAGAGGGCAGTGCTAGTAATATTCCCTGCGATTGGGTTGTGTGTAAGGAGTTGGAATCGCGGTAGAGTCTCGGGCAATGGCAAGTCGTATTTGCAATCTTTAAAATAAGCAAAACGATTTTTGGAGCGATTGCAATAAATGAAATCATAAAGAAATTCTAGTTTTTCTAAAGCTTTTAGCGATTCTAGCCTCGCTTCTAAGGCTCTTGGAGAGAGAAATTTATCTTGTTGGTAGGTGTATTGAAAGTCGCTCGTTTCTTTTTGGCTATGAAGTGTCGTTTGTTCTTGTGTCCAACCTGTCGGGTCTTCGCGCGACCAAAATCTATGTTGTTTGACGCATTGTGCGGGATTCCCTGCGTAAATCGTATTAGAATCTTTGATTCCATTGATGACGCTTTTTGCGCCCAAAATGCTTCCGCTTGGGATAAATGTGCCTTTGAGAATCGCCGCTTCCTGCCCACACCAAATATGGTCTCCGATATAAATGCTTTTGCTAAAATTTGCTCTTTGGTGACTAAAATCAAAAATCAAATGGTGGTCGCAAGTGCTTAGCCAAATGCTCCAAGAAAATATACAATCATTTCCCACAATGATATTTTTTTCCTCAAAGATTCGAAAGCTACGCCATTGAATGTGGAATTATCACCGATATAGCACACTCCATTAGTGGCAATTTCTATTTTACCATTCACACGCGCATTATTCCCGATAAAAACTACGCTATTGCCTCCCCTAAAGACAACTTGGACATTTTGGCTAGCTCCTGCAAAATAAAGGAGATTATTGCAACCTATAAATTCTGCCTTGAAATTTCTCTGTTTGCTCAAATCTCCATAAAGAATATTGCCCTTTTCCTTGCAAGTTTTTTGCATACGCGAATCCTTTGAATTTTCAAATTTAAATCCTATTTTTACCTTTTTTATAATTAAAAAGCCCTAAATTTACCTTGTTGTGTTTTAAAGTGAAAAACAATAGATTTTTGCAAAATTTAAGAGGTTTCTAAAATGACACAACGCGATCTTGCAGGAAGACTGGATATTAATGTGAAAACTTTAAGAAAATGGAAGAAAGATCGCCCAAAAGTCTATGAGCTTTTGATGATTGGTTTAAAAGCTGAAAGTATGATTGATAGTTTGAAAGAAAATTGCCACGAATTAGAGCAGCTTATTCAAAATAAAAATGCAATAAAATCGGAGATAGAATGCCCTAAAAACTCTAAACAAAAGACTCTCAAATCTTGACAAAAACTTAACAAACCATTAAAAAAAACTCCATAAACTCTCTTTATAATTTGATTTACAATTTTATTTTAAAGGAGTTATTTATGAAAAAGTTAGGTTTAGCGTGTGCTTTTAGTGTGTTGATTGGAGCAAATGCTCTTTTGGCTGCTGATGTAGTGATTCAACAAAATGAATTGCCACAAAATTCGCAAAAATTTATTCAAACTTATTTTGCAAATGAAAAAGTGGGTTTGGTAGAAAAGAGCTTTAATGATTATCAGGTTAAATTTTTGAATGATTCTAAAGTAGAATTTGCAAAAAATGGAGATTGGAGAGAAGTTAAATCTTATGCTCCCATTAGTAATACAGGCTTTATTCCTCAAGAAGTACTGAATACGATTAAAGCAAAATATGCCACTGCAAAAATTATGGAAATTTCTAAAAACTATAATGGTTATGAAGTGAAATTAGATAACCATAAAGAATTGATTTTGGATACAGCAGGGAAATTAATAAGCGAAAAATATTAAGACTTCTTTGCCTCCTCAAAACTAGTGTTGGAATCTCGCCTTTTGGGATTCCATTATAAAATTTTCTTTATGCTTGATTATAGATTGCTTCATCATTCGTTTTGCTCATTCCTCGCAATGACAAAGTAGTAGAATCTTTGATATAAAAGATTATGGATTTGCAAATGTGGGCGTGTGTGCGGTAGCACCCACCCAAACTTGCACAACCTCGGACAAGTCCTCGCAAGGACGAGGCAGAAATTGTCCTTGCAACTCTAAAAGCTTGGTAGAATTGCGCCTTTGTATTGGTCTAGGATAAATTGTCTCATCTCTTCACTTTGGAGGGAATGGATAAGCTTTTGTATGCGTGCGTCTTTTTCATTGCCACCTTTTACCGCTACGATATTGGTGTAAGGCGAATCCTTACTTTCAAGCGCAATCGCGTCATTGAGCGGGCTTAATCCTGCAAGTAAAGCAAAGTTAGTATTAATCACTGACGCGCTCACATCACTAAGTGCGCGTGCAAGTTGTGGTGCGTCCATTTCTTTAAATTTCAAATTTTTAGGATTTTCTGTAATGTCCTGCACGCTTGGAAGTTCTACACCCTCTTGAAGTTTAATAAGCCCATTTGCTTCTAAGATTCTAAGCGCACGTGCGCCATTGCTAGGGTCGTTTGGCAAAGAAATCAAATCCCCCTCTTTTAATTCGTCCAAACTTTTAATGTTTTTAGAATATACTCCCATTGGCTCTAGGTGGATTCCAGCAATGCTGACGAGATTTGTTTTGTGTTCTTTGTTAAAAGAATCCAAATAAGGCTTGTGTTGGAAAAAGTTTGCATCAAGCGAGCCGTCATCTAAGGACTTATTTGGTGTTACATAATCGGTAAATTCTTTTATCTCTAAAATAATCCCTTCCTTTTCTAGGGTAGCTTTCACTTGTTCTAGCATTACTGCGTGTGGTTCGGGGGTTGCACCGACAATTAGTTTTTCCATTTTTGTGTTTTCTGTCTTTTGTGCGTTGTTTTGGGATTCCACTTTGGAATCGCAGCCACTAAAAATCACTGCAAGAGCTATTGCACCGAGTGTTAATTTGTTGAAAATTGCTTTTTTAAGCATTGTTGTCCTTTGTAAAGATTTAATGTTTTAATTTTTTATACAAAAAATCACCAAAACTTTGAATGATTTGCACCAAAAAAATTAAAATCAAAACAGTGTATAACATAATATCGCTTTGGAATCTATAATATCCATATTTGATTGCAATATCACCCAATCCTCCGCCTCCGACAGCACCAGCCATTGCGCTAAATCCAACAACTAGGATAAGAGCAAGTGTGATTCCAGAAACAATGCTTGGCAAGGCTTCTACAAACATAATGCGAAAAATAATTTGCAAATTACTTGCACCAAAGCTAAGAGCGGCTTCAATCACCCCTTTATCCACTTCTTTGAGTGCATTTTCTATGATACGCACGATAAAGGGAGCTGCGCCAATGCTAAGCGGCACGATTGCCGCACTCGCACCGATGCTTTTGCCTACGATAAATTGTGTCAAGGGAAACAAGACAACCATTAAAATAAGAAAAGGAAAGGAGCGCAAGGTATTTGTAATGCTATCAAGCGTGCGGAAAATAAACGCATTAGGGCTTAAACCATTAGGGGCGCAAAGGGTAAGCAAAATGCTAGGCACAATCGCCAAAAGTGTTGCGATACTTGTCGCAAGTATGCTCATATAAAGCGTATCTAAAGTTGCTTCCAAAAGCAAAGAAAGGATTTTGCTATCCATTTGGCTCTCCTTGTGGATTGGATTCTATGATTTCCCATTGCGCGCCTCGTGCGTTTAGATAATTGCAGACTTTTTCTTTGGCATTTTTATCAATATTAATCACCAAAATTCCTAGCGCGATTCCATTAAAGGATTCTAAATTGCCCCATGCGATATTAAAATTGATTTGTAATTCTCGCGCCATTTGCGTGATAAGCGGAGTTTGTGCAATATTTTTGGGAAAATAAATGCGAATGTTTAGTCCCTCATTGGGTAGAATCTCATTTTCTCCCAAAAACTCACGCATTTTTGGGTCAGGCGAGAGGAACAAATCCTCAATTTTGCCACTTTTTAGCACCACTCCACCTTCCATAAACGCAGCTTCTGCACAAAGTCGCTTCACCACTTCCATTTCGTGCGTTACAAGCACAATTGTTACGCCTAGTTCTTGATTGATTTGCGCAAGCAAGTCTAAAATAGCGCCCGTGATACTTGGGTCTAGCGCGCTTGTAGCTTCATCACTTAGGAGCAGCATAGGATTCATCACTAATGCCCTTGCAATCGCAACGCGTTGCTTTTGTCCTCCGCTAAGCTCGTTTGGATAGGATTTTGCCTTGTCTGATAAGCCAACCAATTCTAAAAGATTCTTAATCTTTGCCTCATTGATGGTAGCTTTTGCGCATTGTAAAGGCAAGAGGATATTCTCATAAACATTTTTGCGACTAAGCAAGGAGAAGTGCTGAAAAATCATTCCGACTTTTTGTCTAAAAGTGCGCAATTCTTTGGCTGTGAGTTTAGAAATATCTAAGTTATCAATCTCTATTTTGCCAGAATTAATGGATTCTAACCCGTTAAAGGTGCGGAGCAAAGTGCTTTTACCCGCCCCACTATGTCCGACAAGCCCAAAAATTGAACCCTTTTTAATTCTTAAATTAATATTTTTTAATACCTCTAAATCGCCATAACTTTTGCAAAGATTTTGCACTTTGATTAAATCCATTTTGCTCCTTAATTGTTTGCTGCTTCGTTATTTGCTTGTAAAATCTGATAAAATTGCGAAATTATAGTGAAAAAAGCTAAAAGGGGTTTTATGTTGAAAAGTTTTGTAAGATTATGGATTGTGTTAGTGCTTTGTTGTGGAATCTTAAACGCGCAACCTTGGGTAATGTTTAGCGATATGGACGACACTTATTTATACGACCAAGCAAGCGGACAGGTATATATTCGGATAAAAAAGGGTGGCAAAAACTATGAGGATACTTTTGTCAAAATGGGCGTGCAGGATTCTATCCATTCTAAACCCGCTTCAAAAGCTCAAAAGACTACACAAAAAGATTCCAAAGTCATAGAATCCAAACAAGAAAATGACGCGCAAAAAGAGCAGCAAGAATTGCTTAAAAAGGCGCAAGAGTTGCAAAGAAGCATACAAGGGAGCATTTTGGGCGGGGAGTAGTTTAAGCCAAAAAATATTCGTAATCCCTTGCGAAAACTTCCAAAATTGCCTTTGCAACTTTTTGGGATTCCATTACGCAAATCTCACCTCCGCCAAACTCTAAAACTCTTAAAATCCCTAAATCTAACAAAAAATGTGTAATTTTCTTGTAATCTAGCTCACTTTTTCTATCCAAATGTTGGACTTTGTAAATCACACTTTTGCGCATTGTTTTGCCCTTTTCATCAAGGACGATTCCGCTAAAGGTTTCGTCAAAACGATAGGGAACATTTGCAAGGGATTCCAAATAGTGCAGAAATGTATAGCCAATATATTTATTGCCAAAGGTTAAAATTTTGCCCTTATGTGCTAGTAATCTATCAAAAATGTTATCCTTGCCTAAAACTTCCTTGCAATCGTGCATTTCTTTGCTTAAATCCCCAACGATAACGCAAGAAAAAATCGGGCAAAAGATGGCTTTTGCCACAATCCATACTGCGCGAAAACGCGCTTTTTTCTCAAAATTCCAATGCAAATCCAAGATTCCATTGTTTGTCAAATCCCTTGCCTTGTGTAGCACAGAATCGCTGCTCTTTTCTTGTGTCTTTAAGGATAGATTCCATTACATTAGAGAATCGCAAATCTCCACAAAGGCATTAAAGCCTAGTTGGAGCTGTTCTTGTGTGAGTTTTAAATAAGTGTAGGTGGAATCTAACAGAATAGATTTTTGCAGGATAATCTCTCCGCAATCAATTCTACTAGACACACAATGCCAAGTGATTCCACTTGTAGAATTTTGCTCAAAAATACTCCACATTTGCGCATTTAAGCCACGATGTAGAGGCAAAAGAGAATTGTGATAATTGATGATTTTAAGGCTTTATTTTGTAAAATCGTAGCGGGAAAAAGATAATAATTGTGCGCACTGATGAGGAGGGTAGAGGCTTGAAATGTTTTCAGATATGGCGGTATTATCCGCATAGGTTTTAAAGGCATTTAAAAGATTGTTTCTTAATTCCATTGGGATTCCTTAGCATTCCTGTGAGGCGAGATATTCTTCATAGCTTCCGCGAAAATCCACCACTTCGTTGTTTTCTTTAAATTCAATAATCCGATTAGCATATGCGTCAATGAGTTCTCTATCGTGGCTTATGCAAAGTACATTTCCGCTGTATTTGTAGAGTGCCTCGCCTAGCGCGATAATCGCCTCCAAATCTAAATGGTTAGTGGGTTCGTCTAGCACGAGGAAGTTTCCACCCTCTAGCATTAGCTTGCTAAGCATTATGCGGTGCTTCTCTCCTCCGCTAAGTGCGCCGACATTTTTTTCTTGTTCCTCTCCATTAAAAAGCATTCGCCCAAGCGCATTGCGAATCTCTCCAGCTTCCTTTTTCTTGTCAAAATTCCTTAGCCATTCATAGAGTGTTTCCTCGCCGTCAATCAACTCGGTTGTATTTTGCGGAAAGTAGCCCCGCTCAATGGTTGCGCCCCATTTGATACTTCCATTTTGGGGCTTAAGATTCTCACAAATCAGCTCACAAAAAGTCGTTTTTCCGATTCCATTGCGTCCGATGAGCGCGATTTTATCACCGGGCAGAATCGTAAGGCTAAGATTTTTTAAAATACACAAATCCCCATAACTAAAGGAGAGATTCTCAATATTTAAGGCTTCATTGCCAATGTTTCGGTTGGGTTTAAAAACAATGCTTGGGTCGCGTCTGCTAGAGACTTCCAAGCCTTTAATGTCTAACTTTTCTAGCTGCTTTTGCCTGCTTGTGGCTTGTTTTGCCTTGCTCGCATTTGCCGAAAATCGCGCAATAAAGGATTCTAACTCCTCCTTTTCTTTTAGTTTTTTGTTGCGCTCCATTTCTTGCTGTTTGGCAATTAGCGTGGAGGCGATATACCAATCATCATAATTCCCACTAAATTCTCGCACGCTCTTGAAATCCAAATCCAAAATATGCGTGCAAACGCTGTTTAAGAAATGTCTATCGTGTGAGATAACAACAAGCGTTCCTTCGTGTCGTTTGAGCTGCTCCTCTAAGTAAGCAATCGCCTTTAAGTCAAGATTGTTTGTCGGCTCATCTAAAAATAAAATATCAGGCTTTGGAAACAAAACTTGCGCTAGGAGCACTTTAAACTTATCCCCGCCTGTGAGCGTTTTCATTGGCTCCTCGTGTTGTTTTGCTGGGAATCCCAAATCCTCCAAAATCTTTTCTATTTGCACATCGTATTCATAAGTTGGGTCTTCCTCCGCACAAATCATCTCTAGCTCGCCCAAACGCTCATTGACTGCGTCGCTAAAATCTCCCGCATTATAGAGCGATTCCTTTTCTTTTACCGCGCCATAAAGCCGCTTGTTGCCAAAAAGAACGCAATCTTTAATGCTAAATTCCTCAAAGGCAAATTGATTCTGCCCCAAAACTCCAAGTCTTGCATTGGGGTCAAAAGCGATGTCGCCGCTTGTGTGTTCAATCTCACCGCTAAGGATTTTCAAAAAGGTAGATTTTCCCGCACCATTTGCGCCGATTAACCCATATCTCTTGCCCTTATCTAGTTTTAAATTCACATTTTCAAAGAGTTTTTTTGTTGCATATTGCATACCAAGTCCGGTAATTTGAACCATACGCCTACTTCCTAATAAATAAAATTTTGAAATTTTAATTTAATCTTGCTTAAGTAATGGAATCTTTGGAAAAATCCTTTGCGTGATTCTGTGTCCTTGCGAGAGCAAGCTCTACCTCGTCATTACAAGAATTGCAACGCAATTCGTGGCAATCCATAATTTTAAATTACTTTCAATTTTCCACTGCAAAAAGTGTGCTAGGGGTTGGGAGTTCAAGGGGATAAGGGACGCTTCGCAAGACTTACATAGTTTTGATATAAATCGTTGCGTAGTATTTCATTTATGCCAACTCCCATAAGTCAATATATTAACACCGAATGTAATAAAATTAATCAAAATTGCATTCCAAACAAAGATATTTAAGGGGATTTTTTCAAAAACTAACAAAATACTAGGAAGTATTATTAAAGCCCAACCAAACCATATTAAAAACCAACCCCACTCAAAACCAAAATCCGGAAAAATATAGGGACAAATTAAAATAAAAATGAGCCATAAAAATAAGCATAAACTAGCTCTCAAAAAATTTACACCTAAAAATAAAACACAAACAAAAATACATAAGGCAGTTAAACATATGCTTGTAAAAACTTCAAAGAAATTGCTACATAAAGGAAATAAATTTATAATAATATGATTTTTAATCATAAAAAACAACCAAATAATACCAATAGCAAACGCAATACTTACAAGATTCATTATAATAATATAAGAAATTTTATCAGATGTTTGAGTGAGTAAATTATAATTGAATATTTCTTTTTTCATCATCATATTTCCTCTAGCACATATTGATTATTCTCAAACACTTTGCCCCAATGATTAGCAGTAGATTCCACAGGTGCAAAGCCAAAGAAACCCTCTCCTTGAAAATCATCACTTAAAATACTAGGATAGACTTGTTCATACCATTTTCCTTTATCTTTTTTGATAGAATTAAAATAATATCCTATAAGCAAATCATATTGTGGATTGGAATATTTATCTATTGCAATCAAGCCATCAGAATCTAATTCATCAGGGTGTTTTCTAGTTAAGCCTAGAAAGGCGTGAGGGATATTGCCTTTCATTGGGTGGATATAGATTGTTACAAAGTATGGCATTGAAATTCCTTTATAAATGGCTAAAAAAATAATATCCAAACGCGGTATAACATATCATAAAAATTAATGATAAAAATAAGCTTAATTTGTGTATTTTATAAAAGAAATTAATGATAAAAAATGAAATGATACTTAGAAAACAAAACCAATTAGCTATACCTGCCATATCTTTAATGGTATGGGTATCTATGTCAAAAAACCATTGTATAGGGTATAAAAACCATTGTATAGGGTATAAAAACCATTGTATAGGGTATAAAAACCAGTCGCGGAGACACATCTCCTAGCCAACGAGACGCTCA
>NZ_JAIEFA010000088.1 GCF_029067145.1 Helicobacter sp.
CCCCCCCCCCGCAGAGAATACGAAATAACTCATTTGTGCGTCCTTATTTGTAAATTGAAAACCAAAGCTTTGGTAAAGAGAAATCGCCTTTTGATTCGTGTTCAAGGCACAGGCGTAAATTTTCACAACTCCTAGCGTCTCTTGCGCGTACTTTAGCATTGCTTCCATTAATGCCGCTCCATATCCCTTTAAATCTGGGTTTTGATAGATTCCAAACTCACAAGAGATTCCGCGCTGAATGTCTATAAAGCAAAGCACACCCAAGATTTCATCGTTTTGTAAAGCCAAAAAATATTGTTTCGTGGAATCTTGCTTCAAGGATTCCATAAATTTCAAGTGTTCTTTTAGCGTAATTGTCTGTGTTCTCATCAAAGGGGCGATTTTTAGGTGATTGCGCCACCCAAACACCAAAATCTTTTCTATCTCGTCTAAATCCACAAAATTTTTTAATGTCATCACAGAATCCTAGCCCAAAATCCCTACAAGATAAGCAGATAATGCGCTCATTCCTCCACTTGCAACAAGGATTCCAATGCAAATCAAAAGCCCTCCTGCACACCATTCAATCCACTTAAAATAAGCCTTAATCCATTCTAAAAAATTAAAAGCATAGCCAATTAATACCGCACAAAACAAGAAAGGGAGCGAAAGTCCAAGCGCGTAAATCACAAGCAATGCGATTCCGCTTCCCTCCTCTAAACTAGCTAGGGAAATAATGCTTGCCAAAATTGGACCCACACAAGGCGTCCAACCAAGCGCAAAGCTCACACCAAGCAAAAAGGGGGCGAAAAAGTCTTTTAGAAAAGAAAAGTTATATTCTGTGCGGAAGCTTTTTGTATAATTTAAAAACGGAATCCTCAAAATTCCTAAGATATGCAGCCCAAAGAGAATTAAGATTCCGCCTGCAAAATAGCGCAAAATCGGGCTTAAAAGAATCCCACCTTGTAAGATTCTAGCAGCCACTGCGCCCAATAAGACAAAAACGATTCCAAATCCCAAAACAAAAAAGACTGCGCTTCTTAAGATTCTAAATCGTTTCTTTAAATCCAAGCTTTTAGAATCCTTCATCTCTTGGAGTGAAATTTCAGAAATATACGAAAGATATGCGGGAATAAGCGGTAAAATGCAAGGGCTGATAAAAGTCAGAATCCCTGCGGCTAGGCTGATTAAATGTGGAGCCCTTTCAAAAAACCTAAGCAGCGATTCTTCCACCCTTATACCTTGCAAACTTTAAATTTAATCAAGTAAATTTGGCAACCAAAGTGAAATTTCTGGCACATAAGTAACAAGCCCAAGTCCTAAAAGTAAGACACAGAGCCAAGGAATCACCGAGAGGGTAACATCTTTGAGGCTTAAGCCCGTAAGTGAGCTTGCCACAAAGAGATTTAAGCCCACCGGTGGAGTTAGCATTCCAAGCTCCATATTGACAATCATTGCAATTCCAAAGTGAATCGGGTCAATCCCTAGTTGTAAAGCAATCGGCAATAACAAAGGTGTCATAATCATCACGACAGAGCTAGGCTCCATAAATTGTCCCATAATGAAAAGTGCAATATTCACCAAAATCAAAAATAGCCACCAGCTCATATTCATATTCACTAGCGATTCAGCAATCATATGTGGAATCCGCTCACTTGTAAGGAAATGCGCAAACACAACCGCAAAGCCAATGATGAAGAAAATCATTGCTGTGGTAATTGCAGCGTCCAAAAGCACTCCATAAAGCTCTTTTATCTTAATATCTTTATAAACAAAAATGGACACGATAAAGGCATATACTGCACTAATTCCCGCTGCCTCTGTAGCTGTAAAAAGCCCTGCGTAGATTCCACCAATGACCACAATCACGATGAGCAATGCCCAAAATGCTTCTTTGAATTTAGCCCAACGCTCACTAAATTTTGCAGGTTCTGTTGCTTTGAATCCCAATCGTCTTGCGCCAAAATACGCATAAACCATCATCATTCCGCCAATCATCACACCCGGAACAACGCCTGCCATAAATAATTTTTCAATAGAGACTTCCGCGGTTACTCCATAAACAATCATTACAACAGAAGGTGGAATCAAAATCCCAAGACTTCCCGCAGAAGTAATCGCCCCTACTGAATAACTTTTGGGATAGCCTGCTTGGCTAAGAGCTACAAACATTACAGAACCAATCGCAACAACCGTCGCGGGAGAGCTTCCGCTCACAGCAGCAAAGATAATACAAGCCAAAATCGCACTCATTGGAAGACCACCGGGTAAATGCCCCACAATGCTTCTCGCAAAATCTACGATTCTTTGTGCAGAGCTTCCTTTGCTCATCAAAGAACCCGCCAAAATAAACATTGGAATCGCCATTAAAGCAGGTTTTAAGCCATTAAGCATAATTTCAGGCACACCCATAACATCATAAGAGCTAAACAACAGCATTGTAATAACCGCGCTTACCCCGAGAGAAATGGCAACTGGCACACCCACCAATAACAAACCAAACAATACAATTAGCAAAAATGCAACACTCATTAATTCTCCAAATTTTACTAATCTTTAATCACAGAATCGTGAATCATCTCTTCCTCTGCATTTTTTACAACCTTGTCTGCGTCTGTCCAAGAAATTTCATAGATTTTTTCTACGGAGCGATAAGTTGCTCCCAAAAATGCAATGGGCAAACAAAGGAGAAACACCCACAAAGGCACTTCGTGCAATGCTTCACTCATATAGCCAATTTCATAGTTCAAATAGCAAACCATTAAACTAGCATAAAACATAAAGCCTAAAAAAACAGAATTGAGGATATGTGTTAATAGCACACAAGTTTTGGCAAGTGCTGGTGGAAACTTCTCAACTAGCATAGTTACAGAAATATGCACACCCTTTCTAAATCCATACGCTGCGCCAAAAAATGCTGACCACAAAAAGCAATATCTTGCTACTTCCTCCGCCCAAGTAAGCGAGCCAATCTCTGGATAGAATCCCGCAATGTAACGCACACTCACATTAATTGCAGTAATCACGATTCCAAGTGCTATTCCAACGACTGCAACATTTTTATTGATTCCTGCAATAATCTTATCTAAAATAGCAAAAAGCTTATTGACGCCTGGATCCTTATGCGCCCACAAAAAAGGTCTCTGAATCATTAATAATAAATTGCGCAAAATAAACCTTTCAAAAACAATCTACAAGATTATTTTGTATTCAGTGTTTTTTCAATCAAATCTTTACCGATTAAATCATAAAACTTAGGATAGATTGCAATCATCACATCTTGCCATTGTTGTTTTTGTGCTTCATCTAACTCATAAATGGTTGTATTCGTCTTATCATCAGCTTTTAATTTATCTAGCAACATTTTTTCTTCTTTAGCACTCTCTTCACGTTCAAAAATTGTTGCTTCGCGCATTGCGGTAGAAAATTTCTCTTGCAAATCTTGTGGCAATTCTTTCCAAAACTTCTCACTTGCAACAACTAAATATCCCAAATAACCATGATTTGAAATTGTAATAGAGCTTTGCACTTCATAGAATTTAGAATTATAGAGGTTAGAAAGTGGGTTTTCTGCTGCATCTACTACACCTGTTTGCAATGCAGAATACACTTCACCAAAAGGTAAAACTTGTGGAATCGCTTTGACAGCTTTTGTTTGTTCTTCTAGCACTTTAGAGCTCATAATTCTCATTTTTTGCCCTTCTGCATCACTTGGTTCTACAATTGGTTTTTTATTTGTACTAAATTGTTTGAATCCTGCGTCCCAATACTCAAGTGCGATATAACCCTTGCTTGAAATCACATCTTTTAGGATTTTTCCTACTTCTCCGTCCATTACTTTATGCAAATGTTCGGTATCGCGGAAGATAAAAGGAACATCCCAAAGGTTAAACTCTTTTGCAAAAGGTGTAAATTTTGAAAAACTAGGTGCTGCAAGTTGCACATTGTTGCGTTTAAGTTCTTGAAAAACCTTATCATCATCTACGAGCTGCGCTGAAGGAAATACATGCACTTTGATTTTCCCCTCTGTAAGCTCTTCTACTCTTTTGGCAAAGAAATCTGCTGCTCTCCCCTTTGGTGTATTTGCGCTCACAACATGCGCGAATTTCACCTCATAAACCTTATTGGAATCTCCCTTAGCAGCGGTGCTAGCTTCTTTATTATTGTCTCCACCACAACCCATTAATCCAAATACAGCCAAAACTGAAACTAAAAGAATTTTTTTCATTTTCCTAAATCTCCTAACACAAATATTATTCACTCAACCTCTGTGAGATTCCATATATTTTATACAAAATCTTCTTAAAAGACAAAATGGACTAAATCACTTTGGTGCTTTTAGTGTAGAATTTTGCAACATTATGCGCCAAAAATGACTTTTTGAAACAATCCAAAATTTATTTGTAATTTTTGATTGCTTTATCCAAAATTTCTTTGGCAACATTTAAATCTTTGTATTCCTTAACTTTTACCCATTTATTCGGTTCTAAAGCCTTATAAGTTTCAAAGAAATTTTTAATCCTATCCAATGTGATTTGTGGCAAATCCTCTAGGCTTTGGATTCTATCGTATCTTGGGTCTATCTTACTGACAGGCACAGCAAGGAGTTTTTCGTCCATTCCGCTTTCATCTTCCATAATCAAAACACCAATCAAACGCGCTTTAATCACACTTCCAGCCTGTAAAGGATATTCGTTTAGCACCAACACATCTGCTGGGTCCCCATCATCACTTAGCGTATTTGGCACGAAACCATAATTCGCAGGATAAAACATCGCACTATACATCACTCTATCCACCACGACTGCACCGGATTCCTTGTCAATTTCATATTTAATGTTGCTTCCATAAGGAATCTCAATTACGACATTAAGTTTATTAGGATTCTCTCCTACACTAATCTTTGATACATTCATCTTTTTCCCTTTAATAATTAAGTAGAATCTCTATTAAATTTTAGATTTAATAAAAGCTTCCATTTCGGAAGTAATTTCCTCAATCGTGCGCTCACCACTGATTTTTTTCAACACAGCTTTTTTGCCATAAAAATCCTGAATCTCTTTCAAAGGCGTTTGATAAACTTCCATACGATTATTGAAAACTTCTACATTATCGTCTGCACCTCTAGCGCGTCCAAGCACCCTATCACAAGCAGTTTCTCTACTTACTTCTACCTCAATCACACTGACAAGCTCAATATCTTTTTTGTCATTCAAAATCTTATCTAGCTCCAACATTTGCTCCACACTGCGAGGATAGCCATCAATAAGCACAATATCTTTTACCGCATTGGCTATCGCATCTACAATGGTTTTGACGACAATTTCAAGCGGCACAAGATTTCCTTTGCTTGTGTAGCTGTCAATTAGCTTTCCAAGCTCACTTCCGCTTGCCACCTCTGCACGCAATAATTCTCCGGTAGAATAATGCACAATGCTCTCACTATTATTCTTACTAATAATCTCTGCGTCCGTAGTTTTACCGCTTCCGGGTGCTCCGATGACCAAAAATAATTTTTTCATAAAATTCTCCTTTTATCGTTTAGTTTCTCTTACCTTGATATGTAGTTCCCTTAATTGCTCCTCGTTTGCCTCACTTGGCGCGTCTGTTAGCGGGCAAGTTGCCTTTTGTGTTTTAGGAAATGCAATCACATCACGGATAGAATTTGCTTTGCAAAGTAGCATAATAATCCTATCTAAGCCAAATGCGATTCCGCCGTGAGGTGGCGCGCCAAATTGCAAGGCTTCAAGTAAAAAGCTAAATTTATTTTTTGCCTCTTCCTCGCTAATTCCAAGCAATTTAAACACGCGACTTTGAATCTCCTCTTTATGAATCCTAATGCTTCCGCCACCAATTTCAAAACCATTCAATACGACATCATAAGCCACAGAGCTAATCTCCTCAATGTCTTCTACATCTAAATTTTTAGGCATTGTAAAAGGATGGTGTAGAGCCGACACACTACCATCTTCATTGCGTTCAAACATAGGAAAATCTACTACCCATAAGAATCTATAAAGATTCTCATCAATAAGCCCCATATCTTGAGCAATTTTCTGACGCAAACGTCCCATATAATCCCACACAATTTTTTTCTCTCCCGCGCCAAAGAATACAATATCTCCGACTTTTGCGCCTACGCGTTCTAACAGGGTTTTAAGACTTGTTTCACTTAAAAACTTCACAAGAGGTCCCTTTGCACCCTCTTCTTTGATTTGAATATATGCCAAACCTTTTGCCCCAAATTTGCGCACAAACTCTTCTGCCTCTCCTAAAGTTTTACGCGTGAAAAATGTATCACCTTTTTGCACACATAGGGCTTTAATGCGATTATTTTTAGAATCCTTAGCAATCTTAGCAAAAATTTCATTGCTAGATTCTACAAACAAATCGGATACTTCCACTAAGGGCAATTCATAACGCAAATCTGGCTTATCGCTGCCATAAGATTCCATTACTTCTTTATAAGTGCGATGTTCAAAAGGAGTTTGTACAGCAATCCCGCACACTCCAAAAATCGCCTTAAGCGTTGCTTCCGCAGCCGCCATTACATCGTCTTGGGTGCAAAAACTCATTTCCACATCAATTTGTGTAAATTCTGGTTGCCTATCAAGCCGTAAATCCTCATCTCTGAAACATTTTGCAATCTGAAAATACTTATCAAATCCGCTAATCATCAACAGCTGCTTAAATAATTGAGGGCTTTGGGGCAAGGCATAAAATTCGCCGTGATGCACGCGACTAGGCACAAGATAATCCCGCGCACCCTCTGGCGTTGCTTTCGTTAAAATTGGAGTTTCAACCTCTAAAAATCCCAAGCTACTTAACGCATTTCTTGTCGCTTGCGCCACCTTGCTTCGCGTGATAAAAATCTCTTGCAAGCGCGGGTTGCGCAAATCCAAATAGCGATATTTCAAACGTACATCTTCCCCCACGCTTTCATCTCCTACCGCAATGGGAGGCGTTAGGCTCTTGTTTTCAATCTTTAGAGATTCTACCAACACCTCAATTTTCCCTGTTTTTAGTTTAGGATTCTCTAGTCCCTCGCCTCTTGCACGCACTTTTCCTTTTGCCAACAAAACATATTCATCACGCACTTCGCTCGCAATTTTATGCGCCTCTGCGCTATCCTTTGGGTCAAATACAAGTTGCACAAGTCCGCTGCGGTCGCGTAAGTCAATAAAAACGATTCCTCCGTGGTCGCGATAAGTATTACACCAACCGCATAAACTCACCATTTCTCCAATATTTTGCTCTCCCAAATCTGCGCAATAATGGCTTCTCATGGTATTTACTCCTAAAAATTAACAAAATAATTTGTGATTGTATCAAAAAATAATAAAAGGCAAAATTAATCTCAAGCTTTTAAAGTTGTATCAATGCAAAATAAGATTTCTAATCCTTATATTCATCACAAAATCTTTCCATTCCATAAAAAATAAATAGCTTACTTTATGTAATTATTTATTGATAATCTTTCTTGATAAATAAAAATAATTTTTGTATAATTACGATTCTGAAAATAAATCATTATTTAACTTAAACTAGGACTAGGATACTTAAATGTTTGAAAAAATTTTAAAAGAAAATCACCTCAAAATTACTCCCCAACGTTTGGCAATTTTGAAAGAAATCCAAAAATTTGGACACATCAGCATTGATGAAATTTATGAAAATATTAAAGAGAGTAATCCCTCAATGTCTCTTGCTACAATTTATAAAAATCTTGCTTCTATGCAAGAAGCAAAAATCATTGACGAAGTCAAATTTCCCAACCAAAAGCAACGTTATGAGCTTGTGAAAAACCCTCATATTCATCTTGTTTGTGAAAAATGTGGAAAAATCACAGATATGGAATTAAATACTTCTGTAGAATCACTCAAAGCCGCTTGCACCGACATTTCTTCTTACAAAATCAAAGAAACCTCTATCGCGATGATTGGAATCTGCCCACAATGCCAAACCAACGCTTAAAAGTTTAATTTAACATATTGTTTGGGGACTTTAACAACCACTTTCTGCACAAGCGAAGATTCTGCATTTGCAGAGATTCCGCCTGCATGCACATCAAGACTTTCAAACACCGCAAGATTACCGGGAAATAATTGAATACTTGAAAGAAAAGCACTTGTGTGATATTCAATCAAATCGCGTGCAGAATCTAAGGGATTCTTAATCTTACACAAACTATTTGGAGCAACAAAAAAAATCTCCTTACCAAAAACTACCATTTGAAAATCAACCATTTCACTATGGCTTTCATAAAAAGCCTCTTTGGGCGTCTTGGTATTATAAGCCTGCTCAATGGCGCGCACTCCCCCATCAAAATGCACCACAAATTCCTCACCTGCTTTTAAAGCCGCAATTCGTTGATGCACTTCACTGCTTTCGTCTAAAGCATCAAAAAGATAGCCAAAGATTCTGCTTAACACTTCATTTTTCTTAAATTTGTTTGCCACATCTGGCAAATAACCCAAAAACATAGAATCCCTTTAGAAATTATGTAACCCTACAAGCAGCCAATCATTCTCGCTTTCACGCTCTAATTCTACTACACAACCTTTGCCCACATACAAATTCAAAGTTCCTTTCGCACAGATAAATCGCACAAACTCGCTAATACTTGGCTCGTGTCCAACAACAACTAAAGTTTGCCAATCTTCTTCAATCTCATCTTTATGTCCCAAAAAGCCTTGTAATCCTTCTTCAGGATTAATATTGGGATTTAGGAAAAAAGTGCTGTGGGATTGTTTTTTAGCAATAAACTTTGCTGTATCACACGCACGCAAAGCAAGCGATGAAACAATCGCATCTACATCGGGGTATTTTTTTGCAATGTATTTTGCAATTTTTTTTGCTTGTTTTACACCTTTTTTCGTAAGTGGTCGCTTCATATCGTCTTCACCTACCCACTTTTCTCTATTCTCTGCTTTTGCATGTCGCACCAAAATTAAACGCATTTTCAAACCTCCTTAAATTAGATTTTTTCTATCATTTGAATCACAAATGCAATGTTTCTCTTGCCACTTTCTTCCTCATTATAGTCCTCTAGCTTTTCATCATTCACACTATCAGATATTGTCCGAAGAATACAAAAAGGCACTTTGAGATTCTTGCACACCACCGCTACGCTTGCACCCTCCATTTCTACTGCGTCCGCTTGAAAAGTTTCACGTATCCATTGTTTCTTGTCTTTTTGATTGACAAATTGGTCTCCTGAAGCGACAATTCCCTCATAAATGCAGAATCCAAGCTCGCTTGCCACTTCTTTTGCTATCGCATTTAACGCAGAATCACTTTCGACAAAGGTCTCGCTCCCAGGAACAAATCCGTAAGGGTAATCAAAAATTGTCAAATCCACATCGTGCTGACACAATTTACTTGCAAAAAGCAAATCTCCAACTTTATAACTTGGATTGATTGCACCCGCGATTCCATTAAATAGGATTTTTTCACAACCAAAGTGCAAAATCAAAGTGCAAGCAGTCAATGCTGCATGCACTTTACCAATACGACTACACGCAAGCATTGCAGTCTTGTTTCCTACTTTAATTTTGTAAAAAGTATTGCCACCAAACTCCAAAGTTTCATAATCCTTGTAGTGTGCGAGCACGGGAGTAATCTCCTCTGGAAGTGCGCCAATAATGCCAAATGTCATTTTAATCCTTTTGTAAAAAATCTTGAATCTCTGCATAAGTCTGCAAAGAAATCGTTTCTTTTTGGCTCAATCGCTTATTTAAGCCTTTTAGGACATTGCCTCCACACTCTATGAAACCCTCAATCTCTGTATCATTTTCACGAATGGATTGCTTATAAAGCACGGGTGAAACAAGCTGCTTTGCCAACAAATCCAATGCTTGTGCTTTACTTTGATAGGGTTTTGCATTTACATTTGAAATAATAGGAAAGTCAAAGGAATCCCTCAATGCTTCCTCTAGTAAGACTCTAAAATCTGCACACATTCCTTCTAAAATAGGACAATGACTTGCCACAGACATCGGAAGCATTAAGGCACGTTTTGCACCCAATCCTTTAATCTCCACTTCTAAGGTGGATAAATCCTCTTTGCTTCCTGCAAGCACCATTTGCCCATCGCCATTATAATTTGCACACCAGACTTTCAAGCCTCTATTGCGTTTTTTTGCACAAAACTCTTCTAATATGCTATCCTCTAACCCAAGCACAACCATCATACCTGCCACTTTGGACTTGCAGGATTCCTCCATTAAATATCCTCGCTTACTAACCAATGAAATGGCTTGCTCAAAGTTCAAAGCACCGCTTGCGCAGAGCGCACTAAATTCTCCCAACGAATGCCCTAGCCCAAAAGCAATTTTATCTTTTATTTTTGGCAAAATAAGAGAAAATACACTATAACTTACCAAAAGAATCGCGGGCTGTGTGTATTGTGTCAAATTTAATTTTTCATTCTCTTCAAAGCAAAGTTTTATCATATCTTCTTTTAAAATCTCACTTGCTTGTTCAAAATGCCTCTTAACTTCTGTGCTATTCTCAAACAAGTCTTTACCCATTCCAATACTCTGACTGCCTTGACCGGGAAAAATTAATGCTTTACTCAAAATCACTCCTTTTACATACTTTCTTTAGCTTGAACACCAAGTAATGCAAGCCCTAAATTCAAAGACTTTGCAACAACAATTAAGACTTTTAGAATCTGCTCCTCTTTGGCAGTGTTTAAAATTTTTGTCTCATTATAGAATCGGTGGAACTCTCCTGCAAGATTTTTCAAAAAATCCACAACCTTATTGGGTGCGCGTTGCACAAAAGCATCTAATAGCACCTTATCAAGCCCAAGTGAAAGCACCAATAAATCACGCAAATTTTCGTCCATTTCTTTTAGAGATTCTACATATTGCTCTTTTTTGGTATTTTTAAAATCAAGAATCTCAAAACAAGATTTGGCAAAAAGTGTATGAATCCGCGCGTGGGCATAATTAATATAATACACAGGATTGCTCGCGTCTTGCTTTTTTAATTCTTCTATGTCAAATTCTAAATGTGTGTCTGCTTTTTTACTTAAAAAAATCAAACGCAAAGCGTCTGCACCGACTTCCTCTACGATTTCTTTCATTAAAATAAAATTGCCTGCGCGTTTGCTCATCTTATAAGCTTCACCCCCTTGAAGCAAGGCAACCATTTGTGATAAAAGCACCTCTAATTTATTGCTATCATATCCTAAAAAGCTAATAGCAGCTTTCACGCGCGCGATATAGCCGTGATGGTCTGCTCCCCAAATATTAATATAGTGTGTAAAGGGGCGCATAAACTTGTCTCTGTGATAAATAATATCTCCCGCAAGATAAGTTGGCTCTCCATTCTCACGCACAATGACGCGGTCTTTTTCGTCTCCATATTCACTAGATTTTAGCCACAATTTACCCTCTTGCTCATAGACGCCATTATGTGCTTGAAGTGCGTGCAATGTGGAATCCCAAGCCGTAAAAAGCTCTTTTTCACTCACATAGTTATCAAATACGATTCCAACTTGTGCTAAATTTGCCTTGATTTCCTCTAGCATTTTGTCTTTTCCAAAGCAGCTTAAGGTTGCAATCTGCGAGAGATTCTCAAAAACTTCCAATCCCAAAGAATCCTTTGCTTGCTCTGCTAGCAAAAGCACATATTCACCCTTATAGCAATCCTGCGGCAACTCATAGGGTGCGTTAAAAAACAAATGCCGTCCAGCATAATAAATGGATTTACCCAAATTTTCCATTTGTGTGCCTGCGTCATTGATATAATATTCTGTTGCAATGCGAAATCCCAAAAACCTGCCAATCCGCGCTAAACTATCGCCAAAGATTGCTCCACGTGCGTGTCCAATGTGCAAAGGACCTGTTGGATTTGCGCTCACATATTCTAGCAAGATATGCTCCTGCGCGTTTTGCGATTCTACATTTGAAGCTTGACTTGTAGAATCTTGTTGCAAAAACTTCCACGCACATTGTGCCAAAAACATATCACTTAGACTAAAATTCACATAGCCATTGACAACATTCACACTTGCAATTTGTGGCAAAGATTCTAACTTTTGCGCAAACTCTTGTGCAATAGCTTGCGGACTTTGGCGTAAAGTTTTGGCAAAGCTAAAAGTTGGCAAAGCAAAATGACCAAATCTCTTGTCGCGTGGCTTTTCTAAAATACTAGAAACCCCTAATGCTTCCTCTACAATTTGTTTGATATTTTGCGTCATTAGGATACTTTTGTTGTCTCGTTTGCAGAATTTGCTACGGATTCTTTTTTGTCTTGTTCAATCTTCGTATTTTGCGCCGTTATCTCTTCGTCCTCTTCTTTGACTGCTTTTTTGAAATTTTTAATTCCTGAACCCAAGCCTTTAGCTAAATCTGGAATCTTTTTTGCTCCAAATAACACAACAATAATCAATAGCACAATGAGCAACTGCTGAACACTTGGCATCATTATTAAATCCTTTTTATTTATGAAATTTTGCGGATTATAGCATAATTCCTCTTGCAACTACAAAACCACTAATTTTTACATTTAATTTTTGAATAAATGTTACTAATTTTTCAAAAATCATCAACCTTTGCCGATATTTTGAAATATTAAATGAAAGATTTAATTGTTATATGCTATTCTTACAAGAAATTAATTTAAGGGTTAAAGTAATGAAGTTATCTTTGAGCTTAAAAGCAACATTAAGTATTACACTCACGGCAATAATTGGGTTTTTAATTTTTGGGATTTTGCAATATCAAATGACCAAAACTAGTACTCTATTATCCGAAACAAAAAGTTACCAAGGCAAACTAAATTCTATTCAACTTTTGCTCATTTCTTATATTAATGAAAAACAAGTTGCCATCAATCAGCTTAAAGACGATATTGCTAATCATTTAGATGATGAGGCAAGTATTGCCAAAAGCCTAGAACTCGTTGAAAAAACAAGCGGATTCAATCTCGTGTATTTTGGTGTGGAGGAAAACGGAAGAATGCTCCGAAGCAATGGAAATCATGTCTTTCCAGAAAGTGGCTATGACCCACGCAAACGCAGTTGGTTTTATGATACGAAAGCACAAAATCAACCAATCATTTTAAACAATGCGTGGTTACAAGCGAGTAAAAAACTTCCTGTTTTTGGCTTTGGAGCACCTCTCCACCACAAAGGTAATTTTTATGGCGTTGTTAGTGGAGACATTGCATTAAAGCCCTTAAACAACTATTTAGAATCCCTTCAAAAAGGCGAACATTATACAATTTTTGCAACAGACCCGAGTGGCAAAATCATTCTTTCGCAAAATGCCGATGAAATCCTCAACCAAAGTGAAATCTCCAAATTATTAGTAGAAAAATCTAAAAACCATCAAAACGAGTTCATTTTCTTTGAACAAGATAAACACCAAAGATTTGGAATCTGCTCTTTAAACCCATTAACTGCGTGGAATGTCTGTTTGGTAGGAGAAGAGGCAACCCTATATCATACCGTTCATAAAAACACTACTTTCCTAGCTATTTCATTGCTTATCTTTGCAATTGTTCTTATCGTGCTGATTAATATTTTCGCACGCAAAATCCTTAATCCTATTAAGACTTTGCGCAAAGGAATCTTAGACTTTTTTGACTACTTACATCTCAAAACTACAAGTGTAAAACTGCTCCATATTAACACCAATGACGAATTGGGAGAAATGGCAAGAGCCATTAACGAAAACATCAAAGAGATTCAAACCAATTTGGAAAAAGAGCGTGCTTGTGTGCAAGAAACATTAAAATCTCTTGAATACGCAAAGGAAGGTGATTTTGGGAGATTGATAGAGGCTGAATCCAACAACAAACAACTCAACAACATTAAACTTTATCTTAATCAAACACTCCAAGACCTTAATCAAAACTTTGAAATTATTGAAAAAGCACTAGAAAGCTACAAAGGAGATGATTTTACCCATATTGCAGAAACAAATAATAGCAAAGGTGCATTGCTTCGTGTAGTAGAAAACATCAACGATTTAAGAAGTTATATCCAAAATATGCTCCAGCACTCTAGCGGAATCGCACAAACACTTAAAGGGCATTCTAGCACTTTACAAGAACGCGTAGCAAACCTGCAAGCTTCTTCTCACGCACAAAGCCAATCCCTAGAACAAACGAATTTAGCTGTATCAGAAATCACAGATTCTATGCAAAATGTTGCAAGCAAAAGCAGTGAAGTAATCCAGCAAAGTGATGATATTCGGCAAGTCGTCAATGTAATTAAAGACATTGCAGACCAAACCAACTTACTTGCGCTCAATGCCGCGATTGAAGCAGCAAGAGCAGGGGAACACGGACGAGGATTCGCAGTTGTTGCTGATGAGGTAAGAAAGCTAGCAGAAAGAACAGGAAAATCACTCAATGAGATTGAAGCAAATGTGAA
>NZ_JAIEFA010000089.1 GCF_029067145.1 Helicobacter sp.
TGCAAATATAACGCATTTGTTGTCAAAAATGGTTTAAGATTCTGAAATTTAACCTTGTTATGGATAATTTTAGCTACAATGCACCAAAAATAAAAGGCTTGAAAATGGAATCGCAAAAGAATCTCAAAAGCGTAGAAGTAGGACAAAGGATTCTGTCCAAAAACGACAAAGTCGCAAGGGAATTGCGAAAAATCTATGCAAAAGAAAATCTTTTTGTCCTCAACCTTATGAGCTCACCCGGTAGCGGCAAAACAACGCTTTTGGAAAATATTGCCAAAAACAAATTGCTAGAATTTAGCGTCATAGAAGGGGATTTGCAGACCAATCGTGATGCCGAGCGTCTCCAAGCCTATGGAGTCAATGCCCACCAAATCACCACAGGCGATGCGTGCCACTTAGAAGCGGCAATGGTGCAGGAATCTTTAGAAAAATTGCGCATACAGGGGGAGTTTAAGGACTTTTTATTTATAGAAAATGTCGGTAATCTCGTTTGCCCTGCGAGCTACGACTTAGGCGCAAATATGAATATCGTCTTGCTTTCCACTCCAGAGGGAGACGACAAGGTTTTAAAATATCCTACAATTTTCTTATGTGCTGATGCGGTAATCCTTTCTAAAGCGGATTTGATAGAAGTATTTGACTTCAAAGTTTCCCAAGTAAAAGAGGATTTAAAAAAGCTCAAAAAAGAGATTCCATTGTTTTTAATCTCCTCCAAAGATATAGAATCTCAACGTAAATTTTGTGCATTTTTACAACAAAACAAGGAGAGAAATTATGTGTCTAGCCATACCTTCTAAAGTCGTTGCGATTGATACTACCAACAATACCGCGACATTGGATACATTGGGTGTAACGCGTGAGGCAAGCTTGGATTTGATGAGCGAAGAAATCCATATCGGAGATTATGTATTATTGCATATCGGTTATGTTATGGGCAAGATTGATGAGGAACAAGCCAAGCTTTCATTGGAAACTTATACAGAAATTATCCAAACGCTTGAGGAAGAGGAAAAGGAACTCAGAGAATCTATGCAATAGTTTATTGCGTGGGATTGATTCGTCATTGCAAAACCCTTTAGGGCTGCGGTAATCTATTTTTATGCAAGATTGTGGATTGTTTTGCTTGTAGCTAGGCAAGGAATAGAAAAAAATCCCTTGTGTGCCTTTGGTTGCACTTTTTCGTGCATTTTGTAATAAATTTTAACCTATACTAAAGTCGCTAATTTTTCCTCTGCCAATCCATCTAAATATTTCACAACATCATCACTTGCCAATTCTGCTGCTTGGAAGTATTTATAAATCTCCTCTAAGCAGTCGTGTGCATTTCCGTGTGTAACCATTAATGCGTGTCCTGCAATGATATTATCATGGACTCCCTGATGTGGTGGTTCAATTTTAGGATAACTTGCATATTGTGAGAAGAGTTGTTTGCCCGTTCCTGTATCATACCATTTACCTAAACGGCAGTCGTGATGCCCTGCAAACTTCGCTTCCATATCCTCATTGAAAATTGCACGATACCCATTGATTTTGAAAAACAAGTGGTCTAGCTTAATCAAACCAACAAAGGTAATTGTGAGAATTTTGTCTGTATCTACATAGATTTGTTCTGCAGATTGATTGATGTGTTCTAATACTTCGTTTTGCGTGCCTAGTTGCTCCATTTCTTTAATAATTTCATCAGAATTCGTTTGCACTTCAGAGAAATTTTGTTGAACAACTTGGATATTCATTTCAATTTCTTTAGTCGCTTTTTGTGTGCGCTCTGCAAGCTTGCGCACCTCATCAGCTACGACAGCAAATCCTCTTCCGTGTTCTCCTGCACGCGCTGCTTCAATCGCAGCATTAAGAGCAAGCAAATTGGTTTGGTCTGAAATATCTGTAATCAGTGCAATGACACTTGAAATCGCGGTAAAGTCGTTTTGCACTTGGGTAACCATTGTATTAAATTCGGAAAGCTTTGCAGTCATATTAGACAAGCCTTCTGCTAAAATATTTTGAATCTCAATAGAATTTTTCTTATTGTCTGCTGCAATAGATTTTGCAGAGCGCAATAAATCCACGGTTTTTGCAAAGTCATCTTGTAAAATCTTTAAATTTTTACCGCAACCATTTGCAAGTGCCAAAGTCATATCTTTGAAAGTTCCGCTTTTGTCATCTGTTTGCGCTTCTTCTGAATATTCTTGAAGCTTTGCGTGTAATTCCTCGTTGTGCTTTTTTGCTTCTTGGAGTTTCTCTTTTAAAAGCTTATTTTCCTCTAAAGCACGATGCAATTGTTCTTTATACTGACTACCAAACATATTCTCTCCTAACTCTTTAAGTTGATTTTTATTTTACGAAAATCTTTTCAAAAACTTTTATTAAAATTTTATAGCTAATTAAATTAAAAAATTATAAAAAATATTAATCTCTATTTAAAC
>NZ_JAIEFA010000009.1:0-565 GCF_029067145.1 Helicobacter sp.
CTCCAAAGACACCAACATCACGGACAACTCAGCCCCCGTGCCGATCAACCCCAAACCGCGGCGCCCCCCCTGAAGCCTCGTAGAGCATATTGTTAAACTTAGCAATGCCTTAAAACAACATTAAACGCGTTTGATTTATGTTTCCCTGCCCTTGAAGCTTAGTATTTATCCCGAGTTGGTGCAAGGGATTCTACATTTTTCAAGAGAGCTTCTGCCTTGCCACAATTTAGACAAATGACTTTGGAACTCTTGCAAAAAGGTGTAGAGGTTTTGGACATTTCTCCTATTTTTATGTAACACAAGCGGGATTGCGATACACATCTCTTTTCCAAAGAGCATCATCTCTTATGAGGATGCAAGTTTAGTTGCACAGATGATTGCAGATTATATCCGACAAACAACAGACTTCACACCAGATAATGCGCACTTTGACGCGCGAAAAACTCTTTGGTATTCTTGCAAAAAACAACTATTTACAAAAAAAGGGGGGGGGGGGGGTGGTGAACGCAGCAAAAAAATATTCGCCGTTTTGTTTTTTTGGAAATTGCACCAGGCCAGCCTATCC
>NZ_JAIEFA010000009.1:575-28314 GCF_029067145.1 Helicobacter sp.
CCCCCCCCCCCCCCCCCCCCCCCCCCCCCCCCCCCCCCCCCCCCCCCCCCCCCCCCCCCCCCCCCCCCCCCCCCTTATATCGCAGACAAAAAAGATTCGCCCTTTTGTATTTTTGGCAATTGCAACCTGCGAGCCTATACCCAAGAAGGTGCTGGAATCGCCTCTAATCTCCACTTTTACCTTAAACAAAAAAGATGATTTAAGGAGTGAAACGAAACGCCGAAACAATCCATAATTTTAATAACCAAAAAACATTCAATGGCGAGATTCTATCATTTAGATTATCCACGATTCCACAATTGGAATCTCGCAAGAACAGAAAGCCACCCAGTCCTTGCAAATATCAATAAAGCACCATAATCTGATGACAAAGGTAGAGCTGGAGTCACGATATTAGCCGTTTCTTTTCTCCATAATTTCTTTGGAAATGTTGTTTGGCACTTCGCCATAATGGTCAAATTCCATTGTGTAAGTCCCACGCCCTTGTGTCGCTGAACGCAAATCCGTAGAATAACCAAACATTTCAGCCAATGGCACAAACGCATTTACGATTTTTAAGCCCATTCTATCGTCCATAGAGTTGATTTGCCCACGTCTGCGATTCAAATCCCCAATCACATCACCCATATATTCTTCAGGTACTTCTACTTCTACTTTCATCATCGGCTCCAACAAAACCGCACCTGCTTTGCGGCAAGCGTCTTTAAACGCCATTGAACCTGCGATTTTAAATGCCATTTCAGAAGAATCCACATCGTGATAACTACCATCAAAGAGTGTAACCTTAAAATCCACTACAGGATAACCTGCTAGAACACCATTTTGCATAGATTCCTGAATCCCCTTATCCACTGCTGGGATATATTCTTTAGGAATGACACCCCCGCTAATGTTATTCACAAATTCATAACCTTTGCCCGGCTCTTGAGGTTCAAGCTTAATAAAGACGTGTCCATATTGTCCGCGACCACCGGATTGTTTTGCGTATTTGCATTCTTGTTCCACACTTTGGCGGATTGTCTCGCGGAAAGCAACTTGTGGTTGTCCTACCTCTGCTTCTACCTTAAATTCTCTTTTGAGCCTATCTACAATAATTTCTAAGTGCAATTCACCCATACCAGAAATAATTGTTTGTCCAGATTCCTCATCTGTATGCACTTTAAAGCTTGGGTCTTCTTCTGCAAGTTTTGCAAGAGCCAAAGCCATTTTTTCTTGGTCTGCTTTTGTTTTTGGTTCTACTGCAATAGAGATAACAGGGTCTGGGAACTCCATTCTCTCTAACACAACTGGTTCTTTCTCCGAACAGAGTGTATCTCCTGTCAAAGTTTCTTTCAATCCAACAAAAGCACAAATCTCACCCGCATAGACTTCTTTAATGTCCTCACGTTTGTTGGAGTGCATTTTGAGCAATCTTCCTACACGTTCTTTTTTGCCCTTAGTAGAGTTTAGAACATAGCTTCCAGATTCTAAACTACCACGATAAACGCGCACAAATGTTAATTGTCCTACAAAAGGGTCTGTCATAATTTTAAATGCCAAACCTGCAAACTCCCCATCATCTGTGGATTTCACAAACAATTCTTTTTCTTCATCTTTTGGGTCTACGCCACGAATATCTGCAACTTCTGTTGGAGCAGGCAAGTATTCTACGACAGCGTCAAGAAGGGTTTGAACGCCTTTATTTTTGAAGCTTGAACCACAGAGCATTGGAATAATTTCCATTGCAAGACAACCTTTTTTGATTCCTGTTTTGATTTCCTCCACACTCAAGGTTTCCCCACTTAGATATTTTTCCATTATTACTTCGTCTTGTTCTGCAACAGATTCTAGTAATTTTTCGCGGTATTCCTCTGCTTTTCCTACTAATGCCGTTGGAATCTCCTCAATGTCAAACTTTGCGCCCATAGACTCATCATTCCAAACAATAGCTTTCATTGTGATTAAATCCACAACCCCTTTGAAATTATCTTCTGCACCAATTGGAATCACAAGTGGAACAGGTTTTGACTTTAATCTTGTTGCAATTTGAGATTCCACATTGTAAAAATTTGCACCAATTCTATCCATTTTATTGACAAAAACAATTCTAGGAACACCATATTTATTTGCTTGACGCCAAACAGTTTCACTTTGAGGTTGCACGCCACCCACAGAGCAAAAAACCGCAACTGCACCATCAAGAACACGCATAGAACGTTCAACTTCAATCGTAAAATCCACGTGTCCGGGAGTGTCGATTAAGTTGATTTGATAATCTTTCCAAAAACAAGTGGTTGCAGCGGAAGTAATTGTGATTCCGCGTTCCCTTTCTTGTTCCATCCAATCCATTGTCGCTGCACCATCATGCACTTCACCGATTTTGTGGCTTACACCGGTATAGAATAAAATTCTTTCCGAAGTTGTTGTTTTACCCGCATCAATGTGTGCTGCGATTCCGATATTTCTAATTTTATTTAATGGGGTTTTTCTTGCCATTATTAATCCTTATACAAAGAGAATTTGAGTTTGAGATTTAGTAGAATTTTTAAGGAATCTTGGAAAAAACTCCTTAAAAACATAATTTATTTTACCAACGATAATGCGCAAAAGCTTTGTTTGCTTCAGCCATTTTATGCACATCTTCTTTTTTCTTAAATGCCGCACCGCGTTCATTTGCAGCATCAATGAGTTCATTTGCCAATCTATCAATCATTGTGCGTTCATTTCTTTTTCTTGCAGAATCTAATAACCAGCGGATAGACAAGGATTGTTGTCTTGCAGGACGAACTTCCACTGGCACTTGATAAGTAGCGCCCCCTACGCGTCGGCTTCGCACCTCTACAAGTGGTTTCACTTTTTCTAATGCTTTTTCAAAGGTTTCAATCCCTTTTTCTTTTGTTTTTTCTTCAATTTTTGCAAAGGTTGCATAAATAATTTTTTCTGCGACACTTTTTTTACCATCATACATCATTTTATTGATGAATTTTGTTACAACAATATTATTATAAATTGGATCTCCCAATACTTCTCGTTGTGGTGCTTTTCTTCTTCTCATTATTTTTTACCTCCTGCATCACCCTTTGCTTTTTTTGCCCCATATTTACTGCGCGAAACGGTGCGTTTTGCTACTCCCGCGGTATCTAATGCACCACGAATAATGTGATATTTTACACCCGGTAAGTCTTTTACCCTACCTCCACGAATCAATACGATGGAGTGTTCTTGCAAATTATGTCCTTCACCGGGAATATAACTAATCACTTCAAAACCACTTGTCAATCTAACTTTTGCAACTTTTCTTAACGCAGAGTTAGGTTTTTTAGGTGTTGTTGTATAAACGCGAGTACAAACTCCTCTTCTTTGAGGGCAAACTACCAAAGCTGGAGACTTTGATTTCTTGATAACTTTTTTTCGTTCTTTTCTAATCAACTGATTAATAGTTGGCACTTGTCTTTCCTTCCTAAAATAATTTTAATAGAGAAAATGAAGCGGATTATAAGCAAATCACACTTTATTCTTACTTAAATTAAGGTTTGAATAACCTTAATTCTTCTTTAACTTTCTTTAATTTTAACTTTCTTACCTTTGTAAATCCCTGTTCCAACTGGAATCATACGACCCAATACGATATTTTCTTTCAAATCCTCTAAATGGTCAATTTTTGCCGCAATGCTTGCTTCTGTGAGGACTTTTGTTGTTTCTTGGAACGATGCTGCTGAAATCACAGAATCGCTACCAATTGCCGCACGCGTGATTCCTAGTAACACCGGCTCAGCAATCGCTGGGATTCCTCCCATTCTAATAATGCGCGCATTTTCCTCTCTGAAATGTCGCTTGCTCACCAAATCACCCTCAATGAATTTTGTGTTGCCACTATCATAAATCTTGACTTGTCTTAACATTTGAGACACGATAATTTCAATATGCTTATCTGCAATGCTAACCCCTTGTCGCCGATAGACTTGCTGCACCTCGCTCACAATGTATTTATACAGCTCTTTCTCTCCGCCAATGCGCAAAATGTCCTGACTTGCGACAATTCCCTCTGTGATAGCTTCACCCGCATGGACAAATTCTCCCTCATAAACAAGAATCTGTTTGGATTTGTCAATCAAATACTCTGCGACTCTGCCGTCATTTGCTGTAATAATAATTCTCTCTTTACCGCGGATGGGCTTACCATAGCTTACGATTCCATCAATCTCTGCTAATACCGCAGGGTCTTTTGGTTTTCTTGCTTCAAACAATTCAGAAACTCTCGGCAAACCTCCTGTAATATCTTTAGATTTTACAAGGGCTTTTGGCGTTTTGGCTAGAATATCTGCCATTTCTACTTTTGCACCATCAGAAATGAAAATCGCAGTTTTTGGGTCTAAGGCATAACGAATCAACCCACCATTTGCAGTGGATAAAACAAGAGTTGGCTTATGCGCACTTGCAATGTATTCATTTACCACCAATCGTGTTTGACCTGTAAGCTCATCAGTTTGCTCGGATACCGTAAGTCCTGGGATAATATCTTCAAACTTAATCGTTCCTGCTTCCTCTGCGATGATTGGATTAGAATAAGGGTCCCAATCCGCAATAACGATATGTTCATCACTTTTTGGTTTAGCAATTAATGTATTTTTCTCCACACTTTGATTGTCTTGAACCTCAATAATAGAACCCCTTGCAATATAATGGCGCGCTGCTTCTTGGTCATACTCATCAGCAATTACAGCAAAAACACCTTTTTCGGTGATTTCTTCACCTTTTTCTAGTGCGCGGTATCTCTCCAAATGATCGCCTTGCAAATAATAATATTTTACGATTCCTTCTTCTCTTGCATAGATTTTTTGTGTAATGGGAGCATTGTCCTCTACTTTTAAATCGCTTGCGTAAGAGATTCGGTTGGGAATATTCCAACTATCTTTAATAATATCTACGATACTTCCCTCATCACGCACATAATGCCCGCTAGAATAAGGGATATAGAATTTCCCTTCAATCTTTCCTGTAACCCCTGCTAACTCACTTGGTTTTGCAACATCGGATTTTCTAAGCGTAAATTTTGCAGTTTCTTTCTCACCGATAACTGAAACAATCACTTCATCATGCACAATATCTACTTTTAATTCTCCCTCAAATGGAGCTTTGATTTTTGGCTCTACAAGCAAAATTGCAGCATTTCTTCTATTGGAAACAATCGTTTTGCCCTCACGATTCTTATAAGTTTTGACATTATAATAACGAATAAAGCCCTCTTTATCTGCAATCACTTGATGTTCTTCTTGGCTTCTGCTTGCTGTTCCACCGATGTGGAAAGTCCTTAGTGTGAGCTGCGTTCCAGGCTCACCAATAGATTGTGCAGCAACTACACCTACCGCCTCGCCGATTTTGGAAATCTTAGATTCTCCAAGATTCAGACCATAGCATTTTGCACACACACCCTTTTCGGCTTTACAAGTAACAGGCGTGCGAATAATCACAGATTTCACACCTGCTTCTTTAACCTTGCGTGCTTTTTCCTCATCAATCATTGTGCCTTCGCTGATTAATACCTCATTCGTGATAGGGTCAATGATATTTTCTGCAATCACGCGCCCAAAGATTCTTTCCTCTAGCGGTTCAATCAATTCGCTACCGACGGTAATATCGGTAATCTCAATTCCTTCGTTTGTGCCACAATCATCTGCTACAACTTTAACATTTTGACTTACATCAATCAACTTCCTTGTTAGATAACCTGCATTAGCGGTTTTCAAAGCAGTATCTGCCAAACCTTTACGCGCCCCGTGCGTAGAGATGAAGTATTCTAACACATTCAAGCCCTCTTTGAAATTTGAAGTAATGGGCGTTTCAATAATGGTTCCATCAGGTTTTGCCATCAATCCCCGCATTGCAGAAAGTTGTCTAATCTGTCCTGCACTACCTCTCGCACCAGAATCTGCCATCATATAAATAGAATTGAATCCAGCCTTATCGTTTTCAATTAGCTTCATCATTTCATTGCCTAACGCATTATTGGTATCTGTCCAAACATCAATAATTTTATTATAACGTTCTTGCTCGGTTAATAAACCTGCTCCAAATTGCGCTTGAATATCTTTAACTTTTTTCTTCGCTCCCTCTACAACTTTATTCTTGCTATCTGGCACGATAATATCATCTGCTGAAATTGAGATTCCAGCTTTTGTTGCGTATTTGAATCCTAAGTTTTTAAGATTATCCAAGAAACTCGCCGTAATCCCTACGCCACCTTCTTTATACACATAATCAATCAAAGCAGCAATGTCCTTTTTCTTAAGAACCTTATTCCACAAATGCACAGGCACAAAATCCGGCAAAATAGATTTCAGAATCATTCTACCAATCGTTGTATTAATGATTCTATCCTCTACAAATGCGCGCACTTTAGAGCCTACCTCCACTACCCCTGCTTCTAAGGCAATATGGATTTGGTCAATATTGGAGAATAGTTTATGTTCTCCCTTAGAATCGTCTTTTGCCAAAGAAAGATAATAAAGTCCCAAAACCATATCTTGACTAGGAACAGTAACTGCTTTACCGCTTGCAGGCAACAAAATATTCATAGAGCTTAACATTAAAAGCTTGCATTCTGTGATTGCCTCTTGAGAAAGCGGCACATGCACAGCCATTTGGTCGCCATCAAAGTCCGCATTAAATGCCGCACACACTAATGGGTGAAGCTGAATCGCCTTTCCGTCAATGAGTTTTGGGTGGAATGCTTGAATGGATTGCTTATGCAAGGTTGGCGCACGATTCAGCATAATTGGATAATTCATAACAATTTCTTGCAAGCTTTCCCATACTTCATTGGTTTTTTGTTCAATCATTTTCTTAGCTTGCTTTAAAGTTGTTGCGTAACCCTTTTCCTCTAATTTTGCCAAAATATGTGGCTTAAAGAGTTCTAATGCCATATTTTTAGGCAATCCACATTGGTCCATTCGCAAATTTGGTCCTACAACGATTACAGAACGTCCAGAGAAATCCACGCGTTTTCCAAGCAAGTTTTGGCGGAATCGCCCTTGCTTACCTTTAATGATTTCTGAAAGTGATTTCAATGGACGCTTATTTGCGCCTTTAACGGCATTTGCATTTCTACCATTATCAAAAAGCGCATCTACAGATTCTTGCAACATTCTCTTTTCATTACGCACAATAATTTCTGGTGCGTCCAATTCAATGAGACGTTTCAACCTTTGATTGCGGTTAATCACACGGCGGTAAAGGTCATTGACATCACTTACTGCAAATTTCCCACCATCTAACGCAACCAATGGACGCAAATCCGGTGGAAGCACAGGTAGAACGGTGAGCATCATCCATTCTGGGCGATTCTGTCCGCCAGAGACTACGAAACTTTCTACCACCTTAAGACGCTTGATGATTGTTTTCTTTTTCGCTTCGGAATTTGTTGCCTTAATAGCTTCTTTTAATTCGGCAATCAAATCCACCAAATCAATTCCCTCAAGCAAATCTTTCACCGCTTCGCCACCCATTTGTGCAACGAATCCTGTATGTTCAAATCTTTGTGATAGGCTTTGGTATTGCTCCTCATTTAATACATCGTATTTGGCGACTGGCTTTGTTCCCTCATTGTCATAATAAGCTTCCCCTGATTCCTTGACAATATAAGCCTCATAATACAAAACGCGCTCTAAGTCTTTCATTTTTACGCCAAGCAAAGTTCCGATTCTGCTAGGAAGTGAATTAACATACCAAATATGCGCAACAGGCGTTACAAGCTCAATGTGTCCCATTCTTGAGCGGCGCACTTTGGAGCTTGTTACTTCCACACCACATTTCTCACATACGATTCCTTTATAGCGCATTTTCTTGTATTTACCGCATAAGCACTCATAATCTCTAACAGGTCCAAAGATTTTGGCGCAGAACAATCCATCGCGTTCAGGTTTTAAGGTGCGATAGTTAATTGTTTCTGGTTTTTTCACTTCACCATTACTCCAACTACGAATCTTTTCTGGGCTTGCAAGCAAGAGTTGGAAAGCATTAAAATCACTTGGTCGGTTATCCTCTTTGATAGTTACCACTTCATCAATGCCCTCTTTATTTTTTGCATACACATTCACATCTAATGCCAAACTTTGAAGTTCTTTTGTCAAGACATAGAAAGTTTCTGGAATCTCTGATTCTTTGACTGCCTCTCCTCTTGTGATTGCTTTGTAAGCTTTTACGCGCCCCTCTACATCATCGGATTTAATGGTAAGCATTTCTTTAAGAGTATGAGCCGCACCATAAGCCTCTAATGCCCAAACCTCCATTTCACCGAATCTTTGTCCTCCAAAGAGTGCTTTACCTCCGACTGGTTGTTGCGTTACGAGACTATAAGGTCCTGTGCTCCTTGCATGGACTTTTTCATCTACTAGGTGGTGGAGTTTGAGCATATACATATAGCCTACATTTACGCGCTCCATCATTTTCTCGCCTGTGCGCCCATCGTAAAGCTCGGTTTTGCCATCGCTGTCAATTTTTGCAAGAGCGAAGAGCTTTTCAAACTCTTGTGCATTCACACCCTCAAAAACAGGTGTTGCAAATTTCACACCTTTGCTCCAATCTCTCGCAAAACTTAATAATTCCTCATCACTTAATTTTTCCAAAAATGCTTTAGAGCTTTTCATACCTGAATTTTCAGCAATTTCTTGCATTTTGGCTCTTAACTCACTTATCCATTTGCTTTTTTCACCCTCAAAAACATTTGAAATTTGCTCACCTAGTTGTTTGCCTACTAGCCCCAAATGTACTTCTAGGATTTGTCCGATATTCATACGACTGGGCACACCAAGAGGATTAAGCACGATTTCCACAGGACGACCATCTTTGGTATAGGGCATATCTACTTCTGGAACGATATTAGAAACAATCCCTTTGTTACCATGTCGTCCCGCCATTTTATCACCCACTTTTAATTTGCGTTTAGTTGCGACATAGATTTTTACAAGCTTGACAACTCCACTTGGCAAAATATCATCTTTTTCAATGATAGAAAGTTTTTCTTCGTGCTCTTCACTCAAGCTTTTTTTCTGCTCTAAGAAATTGCTTTTGAGTGCGTCATATTTATTCTGAATTTCTTTAGAATAACTTTTAATCAATGTTCCCATAGCAAAACGATTGACATTTTCTAAATCAGCTCTTGGAATCACTCCACCTTTTTTATATTCCTTATCTCCTATTTTCGCTGCACTAATTAATTTTTCTTTTGAAAGAATAGAGCCAATGCGCAAAGATTCCTCTCTATCAAGCATCAATAGCTTATCGTGATGCTCCAAATCTAAACGCGCTTTTTCTTCCTCATAGGCAACGACTGCACGGCGGTCTTTGTCATAGCCTTTTTTTGTGAAAATCTTGACATCAACCACCGTTCCTTCTAAACTTGGGGGACAATAAAGAGATTTATTGACAACATGTCCGGCTTTTTCGCCAAAAATTGCCCGCAATAAACGCTCTTCAGGAGTTGGCTTCACTTCGCCTTTAGGAGATGCTTTACCAACTAGAATCATTCCACCACTGACATAAGTTCCAATTTTTACGATTCCACTTTCATCTAGGTGCGCAAGCTCTTCTTCACGGATATTTGGAATATCTCTTGTGATTTCCTCTACCCCGTGCTTTAATTCTCTTGCTTCAATTTCTTTTTCATAAATATGAATGGAAGTAAAAGCATCGTTACGAATCAATTTCTCACTTACTACAATTGCATCTTCAAAGTTATACCCATTCCACGGCATAAAGGCAACACGAATATTTTTCCCCAACGCCAACTCGCCTTGGTCCATATTTGGACCATCTGCAATGACTTGCCCAACTTCTACACAATCCCCTGCTTTGACGATTGGACGTTGAGAAAAAGAGGTATTTTGGTTTGTGCGCAAGTTTTTTTGCAAGGAATAATGGTCAATAAACGCACCATTTTCGTCTTCGCCTAAAATATAAATATTTTTAGCATCTACTTTTTCTACAACTCCTGCTCTTGTAGCTTTTGTTGCCTCCCAAGAATCTCTTGAGACAATTTTTTCAATCCCTGTGCCAACCACTGGAGCATCGGGGCACAAAAGAGGCACCGCTTGACGTTGCATATTTGAACCCATTAATGCGCGGTTTGCGTCATCGTGCTCCAAGAATGGAATCAGGCTTGCAGCCACCCCAACTACCATTCTAGGACTTAAGTCAATCAAATCTACTTTTTTGGATTCCATTAGCACAATTTCGCCATCTTTTCTGACTTCAATCATTTCTTCTTTAATGGTTTGATTATTTGTCAATATTGTACTTGCAGGCGCAATTACCGCACCCTCTTCTTGTGTTGCGGTAAGATAAACAATCTCATCAGTTACCTTGCCATCTACTACTTTACGATAGGGTGCTTCAATGAAGCCTAACTCATTGACTTTGGCATAGGTTGAAAGTGTATTAATCAAACCGATATTCTGCCCCTCTGGGGTTTCAATCGGGCAGATTCTACCATAATGCGTTGGATGCACATCTCGCACTTCAAATCCCGCTCTTTCTTTTACTAAACCGCCTTCACCTAAAGCAGAAAGTCTCCTTTTGTGTGTTACTTCAGAAAGAGGATTGGTTTGGTCCATAAATTGTGAAAGTTGTCCGCCTGTGAAAAACTCTAAAATTGTACCGGTTATCATTTTGGAATTTACTAAATCGTGCGGCATAAGCTCTTCTAATCCTGTGCTAATTGTAGAAAGCTTATCACGAATTGCTTTTTGCATTTTAACCAAGCCCGTATGCAATTCATTTGCCAATAATTCGCCAATTGCGCGGATTCTACGATTTCCTAAATGGTCTCTATCGTCAATGCGTCCGCGTCCATTTTTAACGTGAATCAAATAGCGCACGGTTTTGATAATATCTTCGTGCGTAAGAACTGTTACATAATCTGGCACACCAATGTCTAGCTTGTGATTCATTTTCATTCGCCCAACGCGTGTCAAATCATAACGTTCAGGGTCAAAAAATAATTGTTGCACAAACTGCTTTGCCGCTTCTTTGGTAACAGGCTCACCCGGACGCATTACTTTGTAGATACGAATCGTAGCCAAGTCATTTTCATTGTCAATCTTTTCGGTTTGCTTCAAAAGCTTTAGAGATTCCGCATCAGCAATGAATGCGTTAATAATAGAAGCATCTACGCCTGCTGCTAAGTCATTTGCAATCACAAAATCGCCAATATTTAATTCCGCTAATTTTTTTAGCTTGCTTTCATCTAACAATGTCAAAGCGTCAAATAAAACCTCTCCACTCTCTTTGTCAATGATTGGCTCTGCTAGATAACGTTCCATAAGAATCTCTGCTGGATACTCAATCATATTGAGCTTTTCTTCTTTGAGTGCTTTTGCTTTTTTGGCAGTTAATCGCTTGCCCGCTGCAATAATCAAATTGCCTTTAGGGTCTTTAATGTCAAATTCTACGCGCCCCACAAATTCCTCTGGGTCAAACGCAATGAGATATTTACCCGCTTTAGATTTGATATTTAAAAGAGGATAAAACATCTTTAAAATATCTTGACGTGAATATCCTAATGCACGAAATAGAATCGTAACGGGCACTTTTCTACGTTTATTTACACGCACAAACAATGTATCTTTTGCATCATATTCAAAATAGAGCCAAGAGCCTCTATCTGGAATAATTTGCCCTGTATAGACTAATTTGTTTGAAGTGCTTGTGGATTCCTCTTCTTTAAAGATAACGCCAGGGCTTCTATGCAGCTGATTAACCACTACGCGTTCTACCCCATTAATAATAAAGCTCGTTCTATCTGTCATTAATGGAATCTCACGCACAAAAATGCTTTGTTCTTTAATATCCTTAACGCCTAGTTTCTCGCCTGTCTTTTCATCTCTCTCCCAAAGCACCAATCGGATTTTTATTTTCAAGGGAATTGAGTAAGTCAAACCTCTCTCCATAGCCTCTCTAACAGTGTAACGCGGCTTACCATATTCACAACCCGCATATTCAAGACTAATTCTATTTTGTGCATCGTGTATTGGGAAAATAGATTTAAACACCTTTTCAATCCCAGATTCACCATTATCTTGCGCCATTAAAAAAGTGTCATAACTATTCCTTTGTAATTGGAGCAAATTAGGAACCGCAATGTTTTGAGGGATTTTAGTAAAATCAACTCTTAATCTATTTCCTGATTTTAAACTTACTGGCATATTTATTACCTCATATATAAATGTAGAATTTTGGAAGAAAAATGAAAGGGAGATAGAATCTCCCTAAAATTATTTAATTTCGACTTTAGCACCTGCTTCTTCAAATTTAGCTTTGATTGCGTCAGCATCTTCTTTTTTAACGCCTTCTTTAACGGTAAATGGAGTTTTCTCCACTGCGTCTTTTGCTTCTTTAAGCCCAAGACCTGTTACTTCACGAACAACTTTAATAACATTGATTTTTTTATCACCGCTGTCAGTTAAGATGATGTCAAATTCAGTTTTTTCTTCAGCAGCAGCCGCTCCACCGCCTGCAACCGCACCAGCTACAACGGTTGGTGCAGCAGATACACCAAATTTTTCTTCAAATGCTTTCACAAGTTCTGAAAGCTCCATAACAGAAAGATTTCCGATATACTCTAACACATCTTCTTTTGAAATTGCCATAATTTTCTCCTAAAATTTTATTATGCTTCTTTTTGCTTGCGTAAATTATCCAACCCTGTAACAAAGTAACGAGCAGGAGCAGTCCAAACGGACAACAACATACCAATAAGTTCTTCTTTGGATGGTAGTTTTGAAACGGCTTCAATGTGTTTTGCATCTACGATTTCGCCTTCAAAGTAACCTGATTTTACTACAAGTTTGCCACCCACAGAATCCGAGAATTTGCAAATTGTTTTAGCTAAAGAAATTTGATCTTCTCCCCAAACAAAAATATTATTCTCTTTTAGCTCTAATTCTTCCACTCCGAAATTTTTAAGTGCAATCAATGCAAGCGTATTTTTGATAACATGAACTTTTACATTTTGTTCTCTCGCATTTGCTCTTAAAGCTTCTAATTGTCTAACGGTTAATCCTTTATAATCACAAACCGCAATTGCATTAGACGCTTTAAATTCAGCAGTAAGATTCTCAATTAGAGCAGTTTTTTCTGCTTTTGTCATTTTAACCTCCTTTCAGACGAAAGACTTATATAGGGTAAAGTTTTAAGCGTTTGCCCCCATAGTCATTAGTCTAAGATAAAAAACAAGAATAAATTATTTTAAATCCATTAATTCTTGGGCATCTAGTGTTAAAGATGGGCTCATTGTTAAAGACAATGTTGCATTTTTAATATATTTGCCTTTTGCGCTTGCTGGTTTTTGTTTATTGATATTTTTTACTAATGCAATAATATTTTCTTCAAGTTTTTTCGCATCAAAACTTACTTTACCAACAGGAGCATGCACGATACCCTTTTTATCCACACGATAATTCACTTGCCCACTTTTTGCATTGCTAACTGCTTTGGAAATTTCCATAGTAACAGTGCCTGTTTTAGGGTTTGGCATCAAGCCTTTTGGTCCTAGGATTCTACCTACTTTACCTACAAGTGCCATCATATCTGGTGTCGCAATAACCATATCAAAATTCAAATCCCCATTTTTGATTTGGTCTGCCAAATCCTCATCTCCTACCACATCTGCACCCGCTGCTTTTGCCTCGTCTGCTTTAGCACCTTTTGCAAAAACTGCTACACGCACACTTTTACCTGTGCCATTAGGCAACACAACCGCGCCACGAATCATTTGGTCTGCGTGTCTTGGATCCACACCTAAACTCAACGCAACCTCAACTGTTTCATCAAATTTAGCCGATGCTAAAGATTTAACTGTTGCAGAAGCGGTTGTAATATCGTATATTTTTTTACAATCTACTTTATTAATGAGATTTTGCATTCTTTTTGTTAATTTTTTTGCCATATTTTATACTCCAACGCGTCTATTTAATCTACAACTTCAATGCCCATACTGCGAGCACTTCCCTCAACAATTTTAATTGCTGCTTCTTCTGTATTTGCATTTAAATCGTCCATTTTAGTTTTAACAATATCTAAAACTTGTGCTTTTGTAAGTTTTCCTACTTTGTTTTTTAGAGGATTGTCAGAACCTTTTTGGATTCCTGCTGCTTTTTTAATTAAATCCGTAACAGGAGGTTTTTTTGTGATAAATGTAAAACTTTTATCCTGATAAACCGTAATAATTACAGGAATATTAAAGTTCCCCATATCTTTTGTTTTTTCATTAAATGCTTTACAGAATTCCATAATATTCACACCACGTTGTCCTAACGCTGGACCTACAGGTGGAGATGGATTTGCTTTGCCAGCAGGGATTTGAAGCTTAAGTTCGCCAATGATTTTTTTTGCCATAACTTATCCTTGTCTTTTAGTTGTTAAACTATTTTTTCCACTTGTGAATAAAGTATTTCAATAGGTGTGCTACGACCAAAGATGGAAACATTGAGTTTTAACTTTCTATGTTCCATATCATATTCTTCCACTGTGCCTGTGAAGTTCGCAAAAGGACCTTCAATGATTCGGACAACCTCTCCTGCTTCAAAAATAATTTTTGGTTTAGGAGCTGCACGATTCTGCACTTTTTCAATAATATGATTAATATCCGCTTCACTTAAAGGAGTTGGCTTTTTTGCCTCACCAATAAAACGACTAACTTTCGGTAAAGATTGAATGGTATGCCATAAGGCAGTATCAAGATCTACTTTAATAAAAACATATCCCGGATAAAGACTTCGCTCACTAATTTTTTTCTTATTGTTCTTTACTTCAATAATATCTTCCGTAGGAACAACAATATCCGTAAGTCTCTCTTCTAAATGATGTTCTTTCACGAGATTTTCTATCCCGCGTTTTACAGCTTGTTCGCTACCAAAATATGTTTGAATCGCATACCAATACAATGCCATAAACAAATCCTAAATAATTATAAAATACTTGAAACAAAACTACCAAGAATGAAATCAACTAATGCCAAAAATAGAGCAATAACCGTTACAACAACAATCACAGAAATAAAAGCATTTCTCACTTGTTCTTTTGTAGGAAAGATAACTTTAGATAGTTCTTCTTTGGATAATCTATAATAGGTAATTAGTTTTTTCATAACTTTATTTGTCTCTCTTTATTCCAAAAATGGCAGGCCAGGAGGGACTCGAACCCCCAGCATTCGGTTTTGGAGACCGACGCTCTACCATTGGAGCTACTGACCTATGCTGTTTGAAATAGCTAAGGGGAAAAACCCTTAGCTTTTCAATTTCACTTCTTTGTGAATTGTATGTTTGTTTAATCTTGGGCAGAACTTTTTAAGCTCCAGTTTTTCTGTTGTGGTTTTTGCATTTTTTACAGTGCTGTAATTAATGTCCCCGCATTCAGAGCATTTGAGTCCGATTTTTACACGATTACCTTTAGCCATAATTTAGCCTATTCAATAATTTTTGTAACAACACCTGCACCCACAGTTCTACCACCTTCACGAATCGCAAAACGTGTTCCATCTTCAAGCGCAATGGGGTTGATTAACTCAACAGTGATTTTAATGTTATCACCTGGCATTACCATTTCTACACCCTCTGGCAATGCAATAGAGCCTGTAATATCTGTTGTTCTAACATAAAATTGTGGTCTATAACCATTAAAGAATGGCGTATGTCTTCCACCCTCATCTTTAGAGAGAACATAAATTTCACCCTCAAATTTTTTATGTGGAGTAATAGAAGATGGCTTACATAGAACCATACCTCTTTCAACTTCTTCTTTTTTAGTTCCTCTTAACAAGACTCCAACATTATCTCCCGCTTCACCTTGGTCAAGCTCTTTTCTAAACATTTCAACACCGGTTACGGTTGTTTTTTGTGTTGGACGAATCCCTACGATTTCAATTTCATCACCAACTTTTACAATACCTCTTTCGATTCTTCCTGTAACGACGGTTCCACGACCTGCAATTGAGAATACATCTTCAATTGGCATCAAGAAAGTTTTGTCTGTTTCACGGACAGGAGTTGGAATATATTCATCTACCGCGTCCATAAGTTTCATAATTTTTTCACTCCATTCACCTAGAGTGCCTGATTTTGCTTCTTCTAGCGCTTTAAGTGCTGAACCTGCTACGATAGGCGTATCATCACCAGGGAATTCATAGCTTGAAAGAAGCTCTCTGATTTCCATTTCTACTAGCTCTAACAACTCTTCATCATCTACCATATCTTGTTTATTCATAAAAACAACAATATAAGGAACGCCTACTTGACGAGACAATAAGATATGCTCTCTTGTTTGTGGCATTGGACCATCTGCAGCAGAAACTACTAGAATTGCGCCGTCCATTTGCGCTGCACCTGTAATCATATTTTTAACATAGTCCGCGTGCCCGGGGCAATCTACGTGTGCATAGTGTCTTTTTTCTGTTTCATACTCAATATGTGAAGTTGCAATGGTAATACCGCGCTCTTTTTCCTCTGGAGCATTATCAATATTATCATAATCTTTCATTTCTGCTAGACCTTTTGTGGATAGAACAGCAGAAATCGCAGCACTTAAAGTTGTTTTGCCGTGGTCAACATGCCCAATTGTTCCGATATTTACATGGGGTTTAGACTTAACGTATTTTTCCTTAGCCATAAGCTTCTCCTAAATTTAAGTTAAATAGCGGTAATTCTACACTATTTTTACCAATTTTAAAATTAAGAATCGTAACATTTTCTACAATTCTATCACAATGTTTGAAAAACTGGAGCCCATAAGCGGGATTGAACCGCCGACCTCTTCCTTACCAAGGAAGTGCTCTGCCACTGAGCTATATGGGCATAATAATTAAAAAGTGTCTTGCTGATTAAAAAAGATTTCGTAGAATCAGCTCCCAGTATGGAGCGGGAAACGGGGCTCGAACCCGCGACCCTCAGCTTGGAAGGCTGATGCTCTAGCCAACTGAGCTACTCCCGCACGGCTATGGTGGTGAGACGTGGATTCGAACCACGGAAGTCATAAACAGCAGATTTACAGTCTGCCCTCGTTGGCCACTTGAGTATCTCACCCCAACTTTAAAATATTCATAAAAACTGGTCAAACACTGAAAAATTATATAAATTTTATGGAGCTGGCAAAGGGACTCGAACCCCCGGCCTGCTGCTTACAAGGCAGCTGCTCTACCAACTGAGCTACGCCAGCAATTTGCATTTTAAAAATAAAAATGAGATGAGATTCTACTACTTTTTATTTTAATTGTCAATACTTTTAATTTAATTTTTTTTAAGTATAATTGCAGCCGCTTAAATCTTATTATTTTCTTGATTTTAAGCTAAAATTTTTCAAAAGGAGTTTCTAAGTTTATGAAACACAACCACAAAAATCTTTATCCAAAAGGTTTTAGAAAGAAATATTTTTCACTCGCAGCGATTTTGGCACTCAATAGTGCTTTGTTGGCTCAAAGCCAAAATATCGCATTGAATGAAAAAAGTAAGGAGACACAATCCCAAAGTCTTAAGCTTTCTATTACCCACGCAGAGGAGTTTGTGGAGAATGCAGATTTTAAAGAAGAATTTAATGCGCAGGAGATTCAACAATCCAATGCTCAAAATATCTACGACTTCTTAAATCAACATTCTCTACTCAAAGTTACAACAAATTATGGCAATCCCTACACTGCAAACATTGATTTGCGCGGATTTGGACAAAATGGACATAAAAATCTCGCTATCATTGTAGATGGAATGCGCCTAGATAATATTGATTCTGCGCCTATTTCCCTAAGTGGAATCCCACTAGATTCTATCCAAAAAATAGAAATCTTAAGAGGCAAAGGCACAACCAAATATGGCAATGGTGCGACAAGCGGAATCCTAAAAATCACTACGAATCGCAAAGCAGGAGGTGCATTGAATGTAGGTTATGCGAGCTATGACACACTCAATTCACAATTTTTTGCGCGTCATGTAGGGGATACTTTGAACATTGGAGTGTATGGACAATACCAGCACAACGAGGGTGCAAGAAAAATTACACAAGGGAGCGAAGAAAAAGACGGAAGCCATAATAAAAATGGCGGAATCACAGCCTTTTACTACCCTAGTGATTCCACACTTTTTAAGGCAAACCTCAACTACTCCAAATACGCTATTAAATATGCAAGCCCACTTACAAAGGCACAATTTGATAGCAATCCCACACAAGCCCCCTTACCCTCTGCTTGGGGGGGGGACACTTTCACACACCAAAAGAGGTGGGATTTGGGTTATGATTTAGGTCTCACTCACTTTAGTGATTTAGGAATCGTAACAGAGATGAATTTCGGCGGCTCAAGAAACGAAAGTGATTTCATTAATTCTAACAATTTATACGATGGTAAAGGACTCTTTGGGAACTTTAATTCTCTCTATAAAGATTCCTCTTATCTTGCAGAAATTGGCGGCGAACTCAAGACAAATTCACGCATTAACAGCTTTAACAACCGTATTACTAAGGCGCAAGTGGATTCTGTCCTCCTCTATCTTAATGGAGAAAAATACTTCGGGGATTCCACCCTCAATGCTGGAATCTCTACGCAAAGTGTAATTTCCAAACAAAATGGAGAGGGAGCTTATAGCAAGCAAGATAATTTATGGGGCGGTGAGCTGGGATTTCATTATCCCTTAAGTGCGCAAACTTCACTCTTTGCTTCTTATTCCCGCAGTTTTATTACACCCAATGTGGATTGGATGTTGCGCTATGACCCGATTACTTATGCTCCAATCCCCAATAATATCATTGACACTGCGACTTTTGATACTTATCAAATCGGCACAAAAAGTTTGTTTGGAATCCACGAGTTAAGCGGAAATCTCTTTTGGATTAATGGCAATAAAGAAGCTTATTATGGCTTAAATAAAATGACAGGCATTTATGACAATCAAACCCTAGACAAAACGCGCAGAATCGGGGGAGAAGCGAAATTTACCACGCATTTTAATGCGCAAGTCTATTCTAGCCTTGCCTATGCCTATGTTGATGCGACAATGCAAGGCAATGAGGGATATAAGGGCAATACGATTCCGGGCGTCTCTAAGCATACACTAAGCGCAAGCCTCAACTACTTGCCTATCACGCAATTAAATCTTGGAATCTCTTATAAATATGGCTCACGAGCGTATGATTACGACGACTTTGACAATGCCAGACCCAAAGCCCCAAACTATCAAAGTCTCAATCTCAATGCAAGCTATCGGCTAAAAGGCTTTGAAATCTATGCCTATGTGCAGAATCTCACCAACCACAAAAATGCGATTATCGTTTCTCAAAGCTACTACCCTTACGAGTTTGAACGCACCTTTGGTGTCGGTATGAAATATATTTGGTAAGCCAATGATTGCTTTACGATTCTATCTTGCTTACAAACTTCTAAACTCCCTTTTCTTGGGAGTGGCTTTAGGAACGATTTTTACGATTTATGCTCCATTAAACCCCAAAATTTATTCGCTAGGCGGAATCGCACTCGCACTTGGTGCATTTGTCTTAACGCTTTTTTATACCAAACTCTTGAACCTCAAATCCTATAAAAAGGTTCTTTTAGGGTTAGAGATTCTACCTTTTTTCTATCTTTTTGCTTATATTCTTTTTCCTGATACTTTCTTTGGCGCACTGATTGTTTATACGCTTTATCAAATAGGCTTTATTTTTGGAGATTATTTGGGACGCACCGAAACACTATTATTCCCACGCAAATTCATTCTTTCACAACTAGACAAACGCAAACAAATCGGCTATCTTTTGGGACTTGGAATCGCATTTATCTTTTACACAATTTTAGAATTTTTTGGAATCTCGCAAAAGGAATCGCAGATTTATGCAATACATTTTTTGCTACTTTTGCTACAATGCGCTGTGTTTTTAACACTTTTTTGTGCCTTTAGGCAAACAAGGACAAATAAATGGAATCTCAAGCCTTAAAAGCTTCTTATCGCAAGATTTTCAAAGCAAATTTAATCCAAATTTGCCATTCCAACCAAGCCTATATTAAGGATTACAAATTACAAAAAAAACTCAAAGCGCAATTAGATTCCATTTTGCGATTCCACAAACTCCACTCCAAACGCCCTATAAACTTGCTTTTTTATTCTCCGCTTGCCCTAGAGTTTGACATAAGGAAACTTTTAAGATTCTATCGCAAGAAAAGAAATGTAAGGATTTTTTTACCCAAAATGGGTGGAGAGAGTTTCAAGGCAGTGCGGTATAGACTTCCTTTACAAAAACAAGCTTTTGGCGTGTATGAACCTAGCGATTCTAAGTTTTTGGCTGAAATGGATTGTGCTATCGTTCCTGTGCTTGGTGTGGATAAAAAGTTGCGGCGCATAGGATTTGGCAAAGGAATGTATGATAGATTCTTTGGCAATAATCCTAAAAAGATTCCAAAGATAATTTTCGTTTCGCGCAATTTCAATTTCGCCCCGCAAATTATCACAGAATCCCACGATATTAGAGGAGATTGTTATCTCACCCCGCACCAAACGATGGATAAGCGCGACTTTGCATCCTTTTGGATTCGCCCTTTTTCATAGTGCAGCAACTTAGGCGAAACTCAAAGAATCTGTAATGCGCTTTTGTGCGAATATTTACACCTGCTAAAGCACGAATCTAAAATGTTGAATCCCGCGACTCTTAAGCCACTTAAACTTTTTATTAACAAAAAAGAGTAAAATTAAACTCTAAAATTTAAAAGATTTGGAATATCAAACCAAAATCAACAAAAACATCAAATCAACCGCGCTAGGACAATAAATTATAAAATTAAATCAAATTTCTTTAAATCATAATAAAAATTTATTTTACCCTTATTTTCCTAGCGAGTTTTAAGGATACAAAATGGTTATATGGGTTATTACAAGTTCCGTTATTTCGGCTTTGCTTGCAGGAGGTGGTAGCTATCTCATCTCGCGCAAACTCTCGCGTGCGGATTCCAAAGTGCTACTAGAACAAGCGAAAGCAAAGGCAAAGGCAATAGAGTATGAGGCGGAAAAATTCCTCCAAGAATCTAAAATCAAAGCAAAAGATATTGAAATAGAAGCAAAAGAAAAATGCGACAAAGAGAGCGCAAGAATCCTCAAGGAATACGAGTTAAATTTATTGAATTTTGAAAAAGAAAAACTAAGAGAATCGCAACGCATTGAAAAAGAACTTTGTAGGCTAGATAATGAAAAACAAAATCTTAGCAGAGACCGCAACGCATTTTTTGAGGAACAAAATGCGCTAAAAAAACTCAAAAATACCTATCAACAAAAGCTAGAAGAAATCACAAAAAATCTATCCAAAGTCGCTTATCTCACCAAAAATGAAGCCAAAAATATGCTCTTAGAACGCACAAAAGAAGAAGCAAAACGCGAATGTGCCAAAATCATTAGAGAAGAGGAGCTCCGCGCTAAAGAAGAAGCAAAGGCAAAAGCAAATTATATCTTAGCAGTTGCAACTTCGCGTTTTGCAGGAGAGTTTGCCGCAGAACGTTTGATTCATACAATCGTCTTGCCAAGTGATGATATGAAAGCTAGAATTATCGGCAAGGAGGGACGCAACATCAAATGCCTAGAAATGATTTGCGGGGTGGATATTATCATTGATGACACGCCCAATGTGATTATTGTAAGCTCCCACAACCTCTACCGACGCGCTATTGCGGTGGAAACTATCAATCGCCTAGTAGAAGACGGGCGGATTCAGCCTGCAAGGATTGAAGAAATCTATCAAAAATGCTTTAACGATTTTGAAGAAAATGTCTATCAAGAGGGCGAACGCGTCGTGTTGGATTTGGGCTTAAATGGAATCCACCCAGAGATTAAAAGACTCATTGGCAAACTGCGCTATCGTGCAAGCTATGGGCAAAATGCCCTCACGCATAGCTTGGAGGTTGCGAATCTGGCGGGAATTATTGCAGCAGAGCTTGGCGGGGATTGTATGCTTGCCACGCGCGCTGGGTTGCTACACGACATTGGCAAAGCCCGCACACACGACTTTAAAGGCACACATGTAGAATTAGGAGCGGAGATTGCAAGACGATACAATGAACACCCTGTGGTGCTTAATACGATTCTTTCTCATCACGGCGATGAGGAGATTAAAAGTGTGGAAGCTGCAGCAGTTTGTGCGGCAGATGCTCTTTCTGCTGGGCGTCCGGGAGCTAGACGCGAAGTGCTAGAAAACTATCTAAGGCGCGTCAGTGAAATAGAAAAAATCGCCACTTCCAAAATGGGAGTTTTGCACGCTTATGCGATAAATGCGGGACGCGAAGTGCGTGTGATTGTCAAATCAGACGATATTAGTGATGAGGAATCCTATCTCCTTGCCAAAGAAATTGCAAAAGACATAGAATCGCAAGTGCAGTATCCGGGTGAAGTCAAAGTTAGCGTAATCCGCGAAACAAGAGCTTATGCGGTAGCAGAGTAAAAGAGTAGCAATGAAAAACATTAATGTTTTCTACTGGCTTAACCCTGACCAAAAAAAATTTGGGGATATGTTTAATCGCAATATAGCGAATTTATTTGATATAAATCCCATACAAACATCACCAGAAAATTGTGAAGCCGTATTTATAGGTAGCCCATTAGATGGTTTTTTATATCGTGATGTTTTTAAGTTTTCATCAAAATTAAGGACACTTGGAATAAGCCACCGCTAAAAATTTGGGGACTCAACGTCAATAGATGCTTCGGAGAAAAAATATAAAGTTGGAATAATACCTTATCATATTGAATTATCTTTTTCTTTGGAGTGCCTTACAAAAAAGCATTAAAACATCAACTATAATTGATGTTTTCCAAAATCCTTTACAAACTCTCAAGCAAATTTCACAATGTGAAATCATTATATCATCAGCATTGCATAGATTAATAGCTGATGAATTTTTCTTTTTGAACTAGGAATTTTAGCTATGATTAGTTTTTGTGTAACATACTATAATCAAGAATCTTTCGTTTGAAGATGATGGCTCATCAGACAATAATCTGAAATCAATAAAATACAACAGCAAAATCACCCCTATTAAAAAAGGGATATTTTTGCAGGTATTTAATATGTTTCTCAAAAAGTTTGTAAAATTTCTAGAGTGTATTTTTTAGACCAAATCACTCATTTCCGCACAACTATCAATTTTATTTTATTAATTTATCGCGCACACAACTCTCCAAAAATCTTAAAAAGATTTGTAAGATTTAAGACGCAAACAACCTGAAATAGAATCTTGGAAATATTATCAGGTATTTAAAGATTTATATAAAAACTTCAAATAAATTCTAAAATCTTGTTTATGGTTAAGAGTTAAATTTATTAAGAGAATTTAGTATTATTTACACCTACTCATCTAGATTCCATTTGTGCTAAATCTAAGCACTTTAATATCAGTTATTTATAAACCTTTTTATTTTAAACTTTTCAAACACTTGCATTACCTTTCTTCTCATATAAGAGCAAATTAACCTGCCCATTTCTTTTGAGGATAGATGATGTGGGAGAGTATAGACTAAAGGTGCAACTTTTACGCTCTCTCCCCAATTCACGCACATTATATTTTGTATTTCTGTAAAAAGAGAACGATAACGAGGAGAAACCAATAATGGATTGTAAGGAGAGAGAATCTTTGCATACACTCCCATACCTCCTTGTGAGCCGATGATATTACGACACCGACTTAAAAGATACAAATCCAAATATCCCTGAGTTGGATTATTAACATCGCAGATTCTATAAGTTTTACCCTTAAGTAGTGGGACAATCTGCTCTTTGACAAAAGCTAAATCATCGCTAAAGAGATAAAAGCTACTTTGTGGGTGCAAAAGGCACATTAGCTCTATGCTTTTGGCAAAATACTCATTACTCGTAGGATTGCCATAAACAATATGAGGCTGGGATAAATCCCCTCGCCTGATATGCACCCCACAAGGAGAGGGAGAAGATTCTATCTCTTGGAGCAATGCGGCAAAAGGTGTGTTGCTCTCTTGTAATTCTTGTGGTTTAAAATGCTCTCTTAAAAGTGGAGCATAACGCACATCAAATACCCTACCTAAATATCCTCCAACATAAAGTGGAGGCTTACACATAATCACATCTTTATCATCAATATAATAATGCTTCCTATAATGCTCTATTTCTCTTTTACTTGCAATCTCAAGGGATAGAGTAGGGAAGGCTTTAGGAATATCAAAGTTTATATCATAGTCTTTATCATAACCTACACTTGGATTGAAAAACTTTTTGCCGCTTTCCTCAAACCAGCTTAAATCATATTTGACTTTTATACCTTTTTCCTCAAATGCGAGCCCAAGTGTAATAAAAGTAATTTGACTTCCTATCCCGCCATCTACTCTAATAATCACTAAATTATCTTTCACTCTTATCCCTTTATTAAAAGAACTATAATAAAAAAAGATAAACACACTGATACTGCCAAAGCAGTATTAAAAGCTCTCTTGTATTTTTTATATTTTTTTGTCATTTTATCCTCTATGCAGGATTGAGCTATACTTAAATACTCCTTAAAAGTAAAACCATAAGTTTCAAAAAGATTTTGTGCTTTTTCTTTTGTGTTATAAGATTTCATTATTTGATGATAGCCCCAATCCCGCCTTGCTCTATCGTCTGAGAGAATCGCCATTTTGCCCAAAAAGTAAGGAATCGCTGTCACATTGGGTTGCAAACCTGTTTGGGCAATTTCTTTGGCAAAGATAGATTCTAACAACCCCATATCCTCTAACTCTAAAAATGTATCCATAAGCGAGGCTATCTCTAGCCTCTCGCGTGTGCTAGCGGTTGCATCTTGGAAGCTAATATTACTAGCATTTGCGTCAAATCTATACCGCACCAAAGAATCCTTTAAAATTAGAATCTCTCCTTGTAGTAGGATTTTAATGTGCATTTGAGTATCTTGGTGATTGCACATTGCATTATCAAGCGGATAGAGAATCCTCGCAAAATCTTCCCTACGCATAGCCATTCCCGGAGAAAACATACAATTATTGAACATAAAGATTCTATGTAAAATTTCCGCTCTTGACTTCCCCAAACTAAACGACTCAAGTTCCTCTATCTCTTTGTCATCACAATCTACGCGCGTCATTTGTGAATAAATCGCGAGTATCTTTGGATTGTCTAAAAAATTTTGATAAATCACTTCTAGAGCATTTGATTTAAGCATATCATCACCTGCACAAAATACAATAAACTCGCCCTTTGCATTTTCAAAGGCAGTATTAAGCGCAGCATTAATGCCTGAATTATAGGAATGCGTTATAAGCTTAATTCTGGAATCTTTGTATTTTTGTATCTCCTCTACATTACCATCAGAGGAACAATCATCTACGATAATACACTCAAAATCGCTAAATTTTTGCGCTAGGACAGACTCTATAAATTTACCGATGAATCTTTGATGATTGAAGCTTGGTGCTAAAATAGAAATTTTAGGCTTATTCATACAGCCAATCCTTATGATATTTACAAATAATGTGCGAATGATACCATATTATTTCTTTACTACTTCACAAAACAAACAAGTCTCTCCAGAGACACTCCCGTCTATGGGCTTATACGCCTTGAAGGTATATCCCAAGTTTAAATCCTCCAAAAAAGGTTTGATTCCAAAAAAATCACTTGCTTGATGATAAATACTCACAAGCATTGTGGTTTTTTGAGATTTTATTGTCTCTAGCGCACCCTGCAAAAACTGCATTGTGCTCTTGAACAAAAGAATCCAAAGTAATCACTTCTGCTTCCTCAAAATCTTGATTATGATGGACTACAATACTTGAACCTGCGCCATATCTAGCGATTTTTACTTTTTCAAATTTTGCTCCAAGTGCCTTTTTGATTGGAATAATACGATTGGCATTATTTAAAGCAATCGTTTGACGCATTAAATCATAATTATCCGATAAAGCCTCAAAAGAATAAACTTTCTTTTGGGTGTATTGTTGCAAAATAAGTGCGCTATCTCCGATATATCCGCCAACATCAATGATATTTTTATCTATCATTTTCTCTATCCAAGAAGTAAATTTCCTATGTCTAAAGATTGCATATTGTTTTGCAAATCATTTTTAAACTTACGATTCTCTTTTCTTTCCTTATGTCTTTTAATTCTTTTCTTAATGGATTTTATAAGCCCCATACAATCAAACCTTTTTTGGATAATTTTTTGCGCAGTTTATCATATATCCACAAAAATATTTTGTATTTCAATTTTGCTTTTTGATAGATTTTTGCATTGATACTTGAAAGGTTTTCTTCATATAGCTTCTCTAGTTCCTCGCATTGTTGGATTCTTTCTATTAATAATGGAGAACTCTCTCTCTCTCTTAATTTTTGGAGGTATTTGAGGGGAGAATATTTGCGATATTCTCTTTGAGAAAAGACAAGCATTTCTAAGTATTGCTTATCAAAATAAAACCACATATCTTTGTAGAATATTGACCCAATGAAAGTGCGTTCATATAAATCTAAAGAAGTCCATATCCCACTTGATACAATCCGATAGACAGAATCCCTTTCCCCCGAATAATAAGACTTGCCTTTTGACAAATGCGCAAAGTTTCTAAAGCTATCGGCACGAAATGATATTTCTTGCGTCCCTTTCGCATTTGCTAAAATAGGAGGCAAACCATTCTTAAAAAACACATTCCTATAAATGACACTAGAAGTATGCCCAAACATTGATTTGCCCTTTAAAAACTCTTCAAAATTCCCTTCAAAAGGTGTGTCGTGTTTGAAATAAAAATCTGGACGCTCACCTTGTGCGTCATCGTCAATCTCATACTGATAAGCAGTATTGCCAAAATAAGCAGTAAAATCCTTATGAGATTCTAAAAAATCCAACGCCTTTTGAATCTTGTGCTTATCTGTCCAAAAATCGTCAGGGTCTAAAATGCAGAAATAATCACTCTTTAAATCCGCATACACACGCACGATATTTTTAAAAAGTTTTTGATTAGAGGAGCTAGGCAAAATCTTAATTTTATTAGGATTGCGCACTTGATATTCTTGTGCAATTTTCAGAGAATCATCTGTGGAGCAATCATCTGCGATGATAATCTCATAAGGATAGCTACTCTCTTGCATAAGAACAGAATCCAACGCTTCCCTTATATACGCCTCCCTATTGTAAGTTGGCATAATAATGCTTAGTCTTATTTCACTCCCAGACATATTTATACTCCTCATAAAGCACTAAAAGCCTTTGTTTGTCAATATTATCTTTTATTTTAAATTCTGCTAAAGTATCGCAAGTATCTACAAAATCCACAAATTCTAAGATTTGATGATAAAAAGGGCGATTGTTAAAGTCGTGCATAAGAATCTTTGTGTGCTTAGGACAATGCAAAAGAGTTTGCAAAAGACAAGCCACGCGGAATCTCCCATCAATAAATACTATATCAAAATCTGTGTATTTCTCAAACACTTGCGCAGAATAATGAGGAAAAAGCGATTTTTTCTCCATTTCAAGTGGCACACCCCATTCGCCTGTGCGTCCAATATCTACGGATACAAACTCTAATGCTCCTCTTTTTGTAGCCTCATTTATCACTTTCCAACCTTTTAAATGTTCTATCCAATTTTTATCCGATTCTACACTGACAATATGGACTTGTGTTTGTAGCAACGCCAAAAAGGTTGAACCTCCTGAACCAAACTCCAAATATGGGGGGGCGGGGGGGGGGGGGGGGGGGGGGGGGGTGGGGGGGGGGGGGGGGGGGGGGGGGGGGGGGGGGTGGGG
>NZ_JAIEFA010000090.1 GCF_029067145.1 Helicobacter sp.
TACTTGCAGGGGATAGAAAGCGAAAAATACAAACTTCAAACAAGATTATATTCATTTGTCTGTAATTTTGTTTTTGATAGAATACAAGTTAAAAATTAGGAGAATGAGAGATGACGCAAAATTTACAAGAATTAATTAAAATTTATTCGCTCAACTCTCATATTGATTTTAGTACATATTTATTAGGACAATCAAAAGATACACTCATCGCCCTTTTAAGTGAGATTTTGACAATCTATATTAATGACAAAAATAGCTCTACGATTAGGGAGGCTTTAAGTGTTACTCTGGCTGGTTATACACATAATCCTGAAAAGTTGGGCTTTAATGGTTTTAGACAAAATAGCTTTGGCAAACCTATTAATTGTGAAGCAAAACCTAAAAATATACGCTCTAGTGAAAACAAAAATTAAATGGTGGTGGAAATTTTACTGATTACACTTGGGCAAGATTCCATAAAGATAAACAAGAAAATCTTAATTTACTCATTAGTGGTTTTTTAGATGGAAGATTGCTTTATCTGTTTGAATTTCCATTCAGTGATACCCATTTTCTAACACATTTAGAATCACAACTCAACAAAAAATTTCCCAATGGAGATATTAGGGGACTTTATTTGCGAAGTGCATCTTTTAGCTTCACTCATTATAAAAATGCAGAAATTCATATCATTTATATTTGTCCTCAATTAGAAATGTATGAAAAATTTTTAGAGAAAAATTTATTTGCTTTTTTAAAGGCACACTTATGCTAATTTGTGGCGATACTCTAAACGAGCTTAAAAAATTAGAGGATAATAGCGTAGATGTGGGAGTAACCTCACCACCTTATAACAAACAAGAAAATAAAAAAGGTTGGCTTGTCAAAAATGTCTTATATGATAATACTTGTGATAAACTTAGTGAGGAAGAGTATCAAGCAAATCAAATTGCGGTATTAAACGAAATGTATAGAATCACAAAAGAAGGAGGAAGTTTTTTTATAATCATAAGATTCGTTGGGAAAAAGGCAAACTGCTTCACCCATTGCAATGGATTTTTCAAACAAAATGGAATCTTAGACAGGAAATTATTTGGGATAGGGGAATCGCAGCAAATATACGCGGTTGGAGATTTTGGCAGGTAGAGGAAAGAATTTATTGGCTTTCAAAACCAAAGGGTAAAAATCTCATTGGGGAGGAACTACAAAGTCGCCACGCCCTTTTAAGTTCTATTTGGAGAATCCGACCAGAAAACAATAATACCCACCCCGCACCTTTTCCCCTTGCTTTACCTTTGCGTTGTATTTTTTCTGTTTTAAACGAAAATGGGGGTATTGTGATTGACCCTTATTGTGGCAGTGGAACAACAGGAATCGCAGCGAAAATTCTAAATTGTAATTTTATAGGGATTGATAACTCAAAGCAATATCTAAATACTGCTGAAGAAAGAATTGCAAACTATCAAAATTTTTTAAAAGAAGCGCAATTGGAATTAGATTTGCATAATGTTAAAGAAAGTTTTAGTGAAAAAAAGGCAAAAGGCAAAACAAAGAATAGATTTATCTCGCCAAATCAAAATCTCTTGAATTTTTAGAGTAAATCCTAAGCATAAATCACAAAGCGTCAAGATTCCTAATCTTGTTATCGCTCTTCCTCCATACATTCCTCAAACAAAAACCTATGCTCGCTTGGTAAAGATTCAAAAAGCGCACACGCAAGATTACGAATCTCCCACAACGCGCTTTTAGAACTACGCAAACTTAAAAAATTTTGCAAACTTCGCGCATTGATACTCCAAGTCAGTTCAGTTTTATAAGATTCTGGCATTGCAAACTTCACCAAATCATTACTGATATTTTCTTGTAACAAAAGGCGCAAATTTTCCAAAGCCTGCACACTTGCTCTATCCACCGCTTCATTTTGAGTAAAAACTAAAAATTTCCCTGCACGCGAGAAATTTACCTCATCTAAAGGCAAAAAGGATTCTGCATTTTTTAGCTCTTTTAGAGTATAACGCGTGGATTTCACGCTCAAAGACGCGATTCTATGGCGCGCCAATTCTTGCAAAGTCGCGCGTGAGATTCCTTGAATATAAAAAGTATAATGCAAATGCTCCAAAGTTGAAGCGTGTTTGAATTTATTTCCCACGCGATAAATCAATTCTTTATCCTTTTCTCCTCCATTGTCGCTTTTCTCAAAACTCTGCCAACAAGTGCGAATCGCGTGCGCGCAAATATTTAATTCTGTATAATTTAAAAGCGTGATTTGCATAGATTATTCCTTAGCCTGAAGTTTTAATCGTTGTGCGTGTGTAATTGCTATGGCGATTGCGTCTGTAATATCTAGCGGTTTAATTTCGCCCTTAAGCCCCAAAAGTCGCTTCACCATAAAGGCAACTTGTTCTTTTTGCGCTTTTCCATTTCCTGTCAAAGCCTTTTTGATTTGTAAAGGCGTGTATTCGGTAAAATTTCCCAACTCTTGCAGAATCTTAAGGCTCAACGCTCCACGAAATTGTGCAAGCTTGATTACACTTTTGGGATTATACGCATAAAACATATCCTCAATTGCGACAGAATCAATAGAATGATTTTTCAATACCAAATCAATCCCCTCCACAAACTCTAAAATTTGGTGTTGCAAGATTCTTTCTTTGATTTTTATCAAACCTGCCTCCACTAAAGAAATTGCATTTTTTTCTAATTTTATAATCGCATAACCGCAATTTCTACTTCCTGGGTCAATTCCTAAAATATTCACTCATTTCCTTAAAATAGTTTAAAAAATTGCGTAATAATATAAAATTTTTAGTAATTTTGAGATAAAATCGTTCCAAATTTCACGAGTTATTCACATCTTATTCACACCTGTGAATAACTTTAAAGGCAAAAATTTGAATCAAATTTTATTACAACTTAAAGATGAAATCACAACTTTTGAATTTGAAAATTATATCAATCAAATTACCTATAATGAAAAATATTCTCGTGAAGATAGAATCGTGCTAAACGCACCTAATGTTTTAATTGCAAGTTGGGTAAAAACAAAATATGCGGACAAAATCGCTCATCTTTTTGAAATCCATAATGGTTTGAAGCCTGAAATCATTGTAGAAGTCGCAAATTCTAGTAAAAAGAAAGAAAACAAAAGTAATGTGCGCAACAAACAAAGTGGAACAACAAATCTCAATCCCTCTTTTACTTTTGATTCCTTTGTTGTGGGCAATTCTAATACCTTTGCTTTTAATGTTGCCAAAGCTGTGGCACAAAATCAAAGTATCAAATACAATCCTCTTGTAATTTATGGCAATACGGGCTTGGGCAAAACACATTTATTAAACGCAATTGGCAATGCAAATATTCTTGTAGGCAAAAATGTCATTTATACAACAAGCGAACAATTTTTGAATGATTTTTTGCTGCATATTCGCAACAACACAATGGAGCGATTCCGTGAAAAATATCGGGCTTGTGATTATTTGCTGATTGATGATATTCAATTTTTGAGTGGAAAAGAGCAAATTCAAGAAGAATTTTTTCACACTTTTAATGAGCTCAAAGAAAACAATAAACAAATTGTCTTAACCTCTGACCGCCCACCAAAAGATATGAAAGGCTTAGAAGAGCGTTTGAAAACTCGTTTTACTTCCGGACTTTTAGCAGATATTCAACCTCCAGAATTAGAAACAAAAATCAACATTATTCGCGCAAAATGCGAATTAGATAGAATTCATCTTGATGATACCATTATTCATTTCATCGCGGCGAATATTAATGATAATATTCGTGAAATTGAAGGTGTTTTGGTAAAGCTTAGTTTCTCAATGAATGTTACAAATATTCAAGAAATTAGTCTTGACTTCATCAAAGATGTTTTAAAAGAATATATCAAAGAATCCAAAGAAAATGTTAGTATGGACAAAATCATTGACACTGTTGCAAAATATTATAATCTCAAGCCCTCTGATATTAAAAGTAAGAATCGCTCAAAAAATATCGTAATTGCGCGTAAAATTGTAATTTATTTAGCTCGCACTCTGACACCAAATTCTATGCCTTATCTTGCAAACTTCTTTGGAATGAAAGACCACAGCACAGTAAGCAAAGCAATGAAAAGCATTCAAGATGAAATCAATAACAATGCAAACTTTAAAACCATCATTGAAGAAATAAAAAATAAAATAAAATGATTCTTTTAAATACAATAAAAACAAAGTTTTGCTAAAATGGTGAATTAATGTGAAATCAAAAAATTTTATCTATTCACACAAAAACACGAATTTTAGAAGCTTGTAGCACTTATTCAACAATTCAAGCCCTCTACTAATACTTCTAAAATTTATAAATTAATAAGGAGCTTCGTATGAATATCACCATTCCAAATAGTGTCTTAGACAATATTTTTACTTCTTTACAACCTTTTTTAGACAAAAAAGATTCCAGTCAAATCACTTCCCACATTTATCTTGAAACAAAAGATAATCAACTCATCTGTAAAGCCACAGATTTTGAAATAGGACTTTGTGCAATTAGTGATTCTTTAACCATTAACGAACACGGAATCGCAACGGTCAATGGGAAACAAGCATTAGACATTATCAAACGATTAAAAGAAGGTGATGTTAATCTTTATACTCATAACGAAAATCTCCATATTCAACAAAACAAAAGTTCTTTTAAACTTCCAATGTTTAATGCTCAAGAATTTCCAACCTTTCCAGAATACGAAAATCTACCAAAACTAGAAATTAATTCTTTGCAATTAATTACTTCAATGAAAAAAATTTTTCCTGTGATTGATATTAACAACCAAAAACGCGAATTAAATGGAGCTCTTTTAGATATTAAAGAATATTCTTATAATTTTGTAGCTACGGATACAAAGCGACTTGCAATGGTAAAATTTGATAACGCATCAGGAAGCAATCTCGCATTAATTTTCCCCAAAAAAGCAATCACAGAAATTCAAAGATTGTTCTTTGATAATCTTGAGCTTTTCTATAATGAAAAAGACATTATCATCAAATCTCAAAACTACATTTTCTTTTCTCATCTCATCAATGGAAAATTCCCAGATTATGAAAAAATCTTGCCAAAAGATATTGCAATACAGCTTACGATTCCAAAAGCAAAAATCATTGAAGGCATTAAAGTGATTAATTCTGTAACCAATGATGTAAAAATCACTTTCAAATCTAATGAAATTTTGTTTGAATCTCTAAGTCAAGACAATTCAGAAGCTAAAACACAAATTGAAATGAATCTTCCTTTAGAGGAAGAAATTGAAATTGGAATCAACTCTCGTCATGTCTTGGATTTTTTACAGCAAATTGACACTGCCGATTTTATTTGGGAACTCAATGGCAAAAATGCTCCTTTCGTGTTAAAAAGTGAGAATTTCTCCACCGTTGTTATGCCTATTATTATTTAAAATTTCTTTAGAATTACACAATTAGGAAAAAAATGGAAGATTTGGAATATACGGGACAAAGTATTAAAGTTTTAAAAGGCTTGGAAGCAGTTAGAAAACGTCCAGGAATGTATATTGGTGATACGAATATTAGTGGATTGCACCATTTGATTTATGAAGTTGTAGATAACTGCATTGATGAAGCAATGGCAGGATATTGCACAGAAATTGAAGTAATTTTAACCAAAGAGGGGGGTGCAAAGATTTCTGATAATGGGCGCGGAATCCCTGTGGATATTCACCCAACAGAAAATATTTCTGCTGCAACGGTAGCTTTAACCGTGCTTCACGCGGGTGGGAAGTTTGACCAAAAAACTTATTCTGGTGGTTTGCACGGAGTGGGAGTTTCCGTCGTAAATGCACTTTCTAAAAGTTTGCAAATGACGATTTATAAACACAATCAAATCTATCGTCAAGATTTCGCGCAAGGGATTCCACAAAATACTTTAGAAGTGATTGGCGAGACAAAGCGCAATGGAACAACAATTGAATTTATTCCTGATGAAACAATCTTTGAAGTCGTAACTTTTGATAAAGAAGTTTTAAAAAAGAGATTCAAAGAACTTGCTTATTTGAATCATCAAATTACGATTCATTTCAAAGATGAGCAAAGCGACTTTGACGAAACCTATCACTTTGAGGGTGGATTGTCGCAATTTATCAATGATATTAACAAAAAACCTTTTATTTCTCCTATCATTGGGTTTGAGGGAAAAGATGAAAATGTAGAAGTAGAAGTAGCTTTGGCTTATAATGAGGGTTTTGACGAAAAAGTATTAAGCTTTGTCAATAACATTCACACGACAGACGGAGGAACGCACGAAGCGGGATTTCGTATGGGTTTGACGCGCGCAATTATAAATTATATTGAAGAAAATGCCAATGCACGCGAAAAAGATTCTAAAATTACAGGTGATGATATTCGTGAAGGGCTAATTGCAATTATTTCTGTTAAAGTCATTGACCCGCAGTTCGTAGGACAAACCAAAGGTAAATTAGGAAGCTCCTTTGTGCGTCCGATTGTGCAAAAGCTTAGCTTTGAAAAGATTTCAAAGTTTTTTGAAGAGAATCCAAACGAAGCCAAAGCAATTATGCAAAAAGCACTTTTAGCCGCGCGTGGGCGAGAAGCAGCAAAGAAAGCGAGAGAGCTTACACGCAAGAAAGAATCTTTTAGCGTAGGCACACTTCCGGGTAAATTAGCAGATTGTCAGAGTAAGGACCCAAGTATTAGCGAACTTTATCTTGTAGAGGGAGATTCCGCAGGTGGTTCTGCTAAACAAGGGCGTGATAGGGTTTATCAAGCAATTCTTCCTTTGCGTGGAAAGATTTTAAATGTAGAAAAAAGTCGCCTAGATAAGATTCTAAAAAGCGAGGAAATTAAGAATCTTATTACTGCTTTAGGCTGTGGAATCGGAGAAGAATTTGATATTTCAAAGGCAAGATATAATAAAGTTATCATTATGACTGATGCTGATGTAGATGGAAGTCATATTCAAACGCTTTTGATGACTTTCTTTTTCCGCTATTTAAAAGGTATCATTGAAGCGGGTTATTTGTATATCGCCCAACCACCGCTTTATCGCTTCAAAAAGGGCAAAAAGGAAATTTATCTCAAAGATGAAAAGGCTTTGAGTGAATATTTGATTGAAAATGGGATTGAAAACTTTGAATTTCAAGGAATCGGAACAAAAGAGCTGATGGAGTTTTTTAAAATTGTCGCACATTATCGCTCTACCTTGCAGAATCTTAAAAAACGATTTGCCTTGATTGAAGTGGTGCGCTACTTAATTGAAAATAGTGATTTACTCGTGCTAGATAATAACGCGCTATGCAAAACAATCAAAGAACGAATTGCAGAGCTTGGATTTAATATCTTAAACGAAAAAATAAGTGAGGAGAAAGTGCATTTGTATGTGCAAACCGATTCTGGATTGGTAGATATTAAGATTGATGAGGAGCTTTTCACACATCCACTTTTTGAAGAAGCGCATTTTGTATTTAATAAATTAAAAGAATATGATTTGGAATTCTTAAATGGCAAAGATGCGGTGAGTATGCTAGAAGCGATAGAGGAAAGCAGCAAAAAGGGCGCGTATATCCAAAGATACAAAGGCTTAGGTGAAATGAATCCCGAGCAACTTTGGGAAACAACAATGACACCAGAAAATAGGCGTTTGATTCGTGTAGAGATTCAAGACGAAACAGAAGCAAGTGATGTTTTCTCACTCTTTATGGGAGATGAGGTAGAGCCAAGACGCGAATATATCCAAACACACGCAAAAGATGTGAAACATTTAGATGTTTAAGGATTCTTTATGTATTTGTTAGCGGGGATTCTGGATTTTTTTACAAGTTTGAATGGAATCTTTTACACGCTCGCTTATGTTGTGGGTGGGATTCCATTTGGGTTACTTTATGGAAAATATCTTGGGGGTGTGGATATTCGCCAAGTTGGGAGTGGAAGTATCGGCGCGACCAATGTTTTAAGAGCATTAAAAGAAACCAATCCAAAGATTGCTAAAAAAATCGCAATTCTCACGATGTTAAGTGATGCGCTCAAAGGTGTGGTAATTATAATGATTGCCAAAGCGTTTGGTGTAAGCTTTGAAGCACAATGGATGATGGCACTTTTGGCAGTGGTGGGGCATTGTTTCTCGCCTTTTTTAAAGTTAGAAGGCGGTAAAGGCGTCGCGACTTGTGTCGGTGTTGTCGCAGTTTTTTTACCTTTAGAGGCAGTTTTGGGTTTGGTGGTGTGGTTTGTCGTTGGAAAATTATTAAAAATCTCATCTTTAGCTTCGTTATTTGGTGTCGTTTGTGGCATAGGTTCTAGCTTTTTCCTACACCCCGAGATTCCACATATCACGACCCATACACCTTTAGTTTTAATGCTATTGCTGATTTTTTACAAGCATATTCCAAATATCATTCGCCTAGTCCAAAGAAAAGAACAAAAGGTAATCTAATGATTATTACAATAACAAATGCAGATAGTAGTTTAATTAAAATCATTGAAACATTAAATGAAAAGTTAGCCAAGCCTTATGAAATTATTAGTAACGATTTTCAAAGGAGAAATTATGAGAATTTTTGAAAAGTTAAAGAAAATCGTCATCGCCTATATTGCGAATAATTTTAAACTTTCAAATAAGCTCACAAGAGTGAATAATTCTCTTAGCCTAAAATTAACAGAAATAGAAAAAACACAGCAAGTTTTAGCTCAAAAATTGCAAAACTTAGAAAAACAAATGCATTTAAAATTGTCCTCTTTGGATTCCAAAACACAAACTCTTGTTAGAAAGTCTATGGAAAATGAAATTTTTGCTTTAAGAGATTCTATATTGCCTTATGCAAATTTATCCATTCGTCCAAATCATTTTGTGCTTCTTTCGTATAACAAGCATATTCCTAAGTATTCTCATCATAATTTAGGAGATTTTATCCAAACCCTTGCAACTAAAAATGCTCTTTTGTTTTTGAATCCTAAGGCGACTTTTGAATTTTTTGATAGAGATTCACTGATAAGCTATTATCCTGCGGGGGGGGGGGGCAAATAACTCTTTAAA
>NZ_JAIEFA010000091.1 GCF_029067145.1 Helicobacter sp.
TAATATAGATTTGCAAGATTGTAAAATTGATATATTAAGGCAAGTTTGCCAAAGCAATCATAATGTTTATGCTCCATTTTATAACTCTTTTGAAAATAAGCGCGGAGCATTTTTGTTTAAATTGTGCAAAGAAGTGAATTTAGAGAAATTTATGATTGAGTATGCTTATAAAAATCATTTCATAGATAGGCAAGTGCGAAATACTATGCATTCTTGTTCGCACAATTTCGCTAAAACACATTTTTTTGAAGATAGGAGATTTTATAATCTCTCGTCAAATTGGAATCTAATTGGTGCAGATTCTAAAAGTATAGAATCGTTGCAGCTACAATACCCTAAGACAATTGTAATTGGACTTTTAAACCAATGTAATGTGAATTGCCCTTCTTGTCCGTGGTTTGGATTGAAACATCAAAAAACGCACACGAATGATTATTTTAAAACCAAAAAGCAGCTTTCAAGTGATAAGGTTTATGAGATTTTAGATTTTGCTAGTAAAGGTAAAAGCAGAGTGGTTTTTTCTGGACCGGGAGAGCCGCTTTTGGATTTTAATTTATTGGATTATGTTCAATATGCAAAAAAAATTGGTATTCGGCATATAGCATTAGCAACAAATGGCATTATGCTAACCCTAAAAAACTTTAAAAAATTGTTAGATGGAGGAATTGATTTTTTTGAAATGATGGTTAGTTTTTCAAAAGATATTTATATGAATTGCGATAAGGATTGTATTACAAAGTATCAATCTGCTTTGTATGACATTGCGTATTTTTTAGAATCTTTAGAATGTAATGCAAAGATAAAATTAGCCATTTTATATGAGAAAGAATCTCTAAAAGAAGCTTTAAAATTTTTTCTTTCTATGCAACAATTTAGTAGGTTAGAGTGCCAAATCGCCTATCACGATGCAAGTGAAAGTGGTTGGGTAGGAGAAACTCGCAATCAAAGACATACTTGTAGCGCACCTTTTGCAAATCTTTATGTTTTTCCTGATGGCTCTTGTGGAGTTTGTGATATGCAACGCGCTTGGCTTGGGAGAAAGCAGGTTGAGAGTTTTTGCATTGGCAATATTTATCAAGAGAATTTAGAGCAAATTTGGCAAGGAAAATTACATCGGCAAATGCAACAAAAACATTTCAACTTATCCTTTGATAAGATTTGTGAAATTTGTGGAAGCTGGTGGAATGAGGAATCTTAAAAGGAGAAATTATTTATCATACGAGCTTGGGTGTTGATTGTCTGCAATCTACTTGGTGCATAGGCGTTTTTAAGTAAAGTTGTTATAATATCAACATTTTTTAATTTATAGGGTGTAGCGATGTGCGGTATCATTGGTTTAGTAGCTTTGGGGGATTTACAAGAAGTAAAAGAGAAATTTACTAATGCACTTTCTTTGCTTTCTCATAGAGGACCAGATTTTCAAGATTTTATATGCTATAAGCGGTGTTTGTTAGGACATACGCGCTTAAGCATTATTGATTTAGATTCGCGCTCCAATCAGCCTATGGAATATCAAGATAAGTATGTTCTAGTCTATAATGGAGAAATTTACAACTACAAAGAGTTGCGAGAGGAACTCTATTTGCAAGGATATAGATTCCACACACAAGGCGATGCAGAGGTGCTACTCTGTGCTTATGATTTTTGGGGCGAAAAATGTGTAGAGTATTTCAATGGTATGTGGGCGTTTGCGCTTTTGGATAAGGCGAAAAATAAACTTTTTTGTAGTCGGGATAGATTTGGCGAGAAGCCATTTTTTTATTACAAAGACGACAAGAAATTTATTTTTGCCTCTGAAATCAAGGCGATTTTGCCCTTTTTGAAAAGCGTAAAAGCAAATATTCCCGCGATGATTCCCTTTATCGTGCGAGGGAATGTAGATTGTTACAAAAACGAGACATTTTTCAAAGATATTTATCGTTTGAATCCTAGCCAAAATTTGGTAGTGGATTTAGAGAATCTTGACTTTCAAACATCGCTTTATTATGAGATTGCCTCACAAGAGATTCACGCGCAGAATCCAGCACAGCATTTAAGAATACTTTTAGAGGATTCTATTAAGTTGCGCTTAAGAAGTGATGTTCCCATAGGGAGTTGTCTAAGTGGTGGGTTGGATAGTTCCTGTGTGAATGCGCTTATCGCAAGACTCAATCCAAACAAAAATAATTTTGTCGCCATTCACGCAAAAAGCACATTGAAAGAGAATGATGAAAGCGAATATGCTAAAAGAGTGGCGGAATGTCTAGGTGTAGAATTATGTATCGTAGAGCCAAGCAAACAAAACTATTTGGATAATTTAGAAGCAGTGATGTTGGCACAAGATGAGCCTTTTGGTAGCACTTCGCTTTATATGCAATATCTTGTAATGCAAAAAGCGCGCGAATTAGGAATCAAAGTAATGTTTGATGGGCAAGGGGCTGATGAGGTGTTTTTGGGATATGAGCATTACTTTAAATATATCTATAAAGAGCTGCGAGAGAGAGGAAAGGACGAATGTTTCTTTCAAAATCTGAAGAAATTTAGATATTCCAACGAAGCAATATTGAGTGGGTTAGATGGCATAGAGGACTTTGAGATAGCCTTTTCTCGTATCTTAAAGGGGAGTAATATCCAAGCAAAATATCTTAGTAAAGAGGATTTATGCGAATTGTTTGGCTATACAAACTTCGCTAGTTTTAATAGAGAAGTCATTATGCAAACAGGTTTGCAAAGTTTATTACGTTTTGAGGATAGGGATTCTATGGCGTTTAGTGTGGAGAGTAGGTTGCCTTATTTGGATAGTAGAATCGTGGATTTCGTGTTGAATCTCCCTGTGGAAGTGAAATTTCAAGGAGGCTATTTGAAGTATTTATTGAGAAAGGCTTGTGAAGATTTGCTGCCAGCGGATATTATTTGGCGATATAATAAACTAGGCTTTGAATCTCCACAAAGATATTGGTTTGATGATTTAAGGGAATCTATGAAAAATGTCATCAAGGATTCTTTAATTATTCAAGAAATTTTCATAAAACCCGATATTAGAGAAGATAATTTTTTGTGGAGATTATTTAATATTGCTAAATGGGAAAGGTTACATAAGGTGGAGCTATGAAAAAAATTTGTGTGATTGCAGAAGAGGATTTATCCACTTCACGGCAAAAGAGGCTGTTGGATTTGCTCTATGGTAAGTTTATTTTAACGGGAATCGGGCTAGAAGCAGTACCTTATAAAGATATTGAGATTCTTTCCTACCCACATGCGATAAAGAGAAATGCGGAACAAGAAGCAGAGTTAGAGAGAAATGTAGCCAAAAAAGACTATATGAAACTTGTGAAAATCCCCAATAGAATGATTATTGAGAAGTATTTGCAAGAGAGAAGTTTTGATGCCATCTTTTGTAAAGATTTAGTGCTGCTACCTTTTGTTATAGAGAATAAAAAAAATGCAAAGGTCATTATGGATTGTAGGGAATATTACCCTGGAGAGCAAGGTGATGAGCGTTGGAAGCGACTTTTTGCGGGGTTTAATGACTGGCTTTGCCAAACCTACCTCCCCCAAGCCGATTATGTCTATTCTGTTTCACAAGGAATCGCAGAGGAATATACAAAAAA
>NZ_JAIEFA010000092.1 GCF_029067145.1 Helicobacter sp.
CCCCCCCCCCCCCCCCCCCCCCCCCCCCCCCCCCCCCCCCCCCCCCCCCCCCCCCCCCCCCCCCCCCCCCCCCCGTTTAAGGCTTTTGAAAAAGTTTGCGAGGTTTATCATCAGGAATTTTTGGATTTTGAAATAAATAAAAAAGTAAAAAAAATTAAAATATATATGCAAAATTATGAATATTTTTCTATTTGTAAATTGCAAGCTTATACTAGAAAATATAAAGGCTTACTTGTCAGTATCACAGATGATGGGATTGGCGTTAGAATAATGAATATGCTAGTGAGTATGTATCTTGCAAATTTAAGTGGATATAAGTTTGGATTTGTGTGGAGAAGTGATATAAACGCTTGTGGGACAGATGATTTGAGAAACAATCTGGGTAAAAGTTATCATTATGATATTTTGTTGCCACAAATTGAGAGTGAGGAATATCTTTTTGATTCCAAATTCATTTCACAGCATTCTTATACAAAGCAAATTAAAAGAGAAAGCAAACATTTAGCAAGGAATATCCCGCTAGATAAATTAAAAGATAGTTTGCCATTTGAGGGGAGCTTTGGGTGGAGTTATCAAGATAGTGGAATGCATATTTTGGGTGTGGATAAAAGTTATTTGCAGGAATTGCCTAAGCTCTATTCACAGATTCTATTTAGCTCACATATTGTGGAGATTATGGAAATGGCAAAAATTGCGGCGCAAGCTTTGCAGGATTTTGTTGCTTTGCATTGGCGGGGAGGAGATGCGCTCTATAGTTATTTTATTAGGAGTCGCGGGAATCATTACAAAAAAGTAATGCCTATTGAAATTGCTTTTTTTATCATTAAAACCTATTTACCTAAAGGCAATCTTATTGTGTTTTCAGATGATATTGCTTCTATGCAAAGTCTGCTAGAATACGCAAAGGAGATTCCGACAAATTTTAAGCTTTGTAGTATTGTTGAGTTCTTGCCTGAAAACTTAAATGATGTAGATAGAATCTTTTTTGAGATTACCTTTATGTCCAAAGCTAAAGAGATATTTTCTGCTGGTAGTCATTTTTCTTACTTGGCTAGTGTGATAGGAAAAGGCAGGGAGCAAAACTTCACTTATAAATTTTTTGATGAAAAAATGCAAGTTGAGATTATTTTGCAATATTTAGAAAAAATCAAAATCCACCCCATAGCACAAGCTTTTTCTTATTTGCACCTTTATATGCTAAAGAGAGAGGAGGGAGACTTTAAGTTTTTGGGAGATATGGCATATAGGGCAATGAATTTAGATGAGAAAAATCCCCTTTATAAAATAGCTTTTTTGGATTCTTTGATAAAGCAAGAAAGATTCCAAGAAGCAGATGAGTTTTTGGCAAATATACAGGAAAAGAGTGAGTTTTATAAGGTCTTTTGTGGGTGTGTTTTAACATCAAGATTTCAAGATATAGCGCAAGATATTTTTAAGAATGCTTATAGGGGTTCAAACATTATGAAAATGGCGGACGCAATAGCGCAACCTTATGGAAAAAATTTAGAAAAAGGAGCGGTAGCGAGAGTAAAAGAGCAATTAAGCTATAAACTAGGAGAGGCTTATTTGCAAAGCAATCTTTTGAATATGCCCTTTAGGCTTTTGGCTATCAAAAAAGAACACCAAATCCTTAAGAAACTACAAAAGAAAATGATAGAAAGAGGAGAATTGAATCCACCTAAACCATTGCATAGTTTTGCGGATTATTTTGAGGCTTTGCAAATGCAAAATGAGAAAGAATTTAGAATCGGGCAACTTATCATTGAAGTGGATAAAAGTTTTTTGAAATTCGGCTTTCTCACTCTTTATTTTAAATGCAAGGGTTTTTAAATTTACAAATCTAAAAACCCTTTTAAAAATTCTTGGTGTAACACCGGAGTAAATTCCAAAACTTGGTGCGTGGCGACAGAATTTAGCGCGTAAGGGTCGTTTTTGAAAAACTCCTCTGCTGCTTCTTTGGAATCAAATGTTCCAACTACGATTCCGCCCGTTTTTGGATTCTGTGGTCCGCTTGCTAAGAGATTCTTACTCTCATAGCCTTTTTGCAAAAAGGCGCGGTGAGAGGGCAAAATCGTTTCAATTTCACTCATTGACTTAGTATAGGTGATTAAAATCACAAATAGATTTTTCATTTTGTTTCCTTACATTCCCTTTTTGGCGTCCTCTAGTCGCTGTGCATCGGAGATATTTTGCGCTAGATTATCCCAACGCAACTTCGCCCCTCCTAAAATATGAAAATGCAAATAAGGCACTTCCTGTCCCCCATCTACGCCGACATTGCTAATAATACGATAGCCGCTTTTGTCTAAGTCCAAAGTGCGTGCAACTTCTTGGATAAAGCTTGTAAAGCCCACCATTTCATTAGGATTGAGTTCTTGGAAATCTTTGGCAAATTTTTTGGGAATCGCAAGCACATGCACAGGGGCTTTTGGCGCAATATCGTGAAAAGCTAGAAAATCGTCATTTTCTAAGACTTTATTGCAAGGGATTTCGCCTTTGATGATTTTTTCAAATACGCTCATTTTAAAACCTTTGAAATAAATTTTTGAAATTTTACCTTATTTTATCTATGGATTTGCATTCCTTTTAAGAAAAGTAAATAAAAATTTACAATACAATCTCAAAATTATTTTATCAATTTGGGAATGAGATGACAGAAATATTTTCTAAGATTAATCAAGCACAAACAACCGCAGAGCTAGAGGAAATCCGTGTTTTGGTAATGGGCAAAAAGGGAAGTTTAACCGCGCGATTTGCTGCACTAAAGTCTTGCAAGGAATCTGAAAAAAAGGCATTGGCTAAGGAATTGAATTTGCTTAAAATAGAGTTTGAAAAGGCTTTGGCAGACAAAAAGGAACAACTTGCCTTAAAAGAGCTTGAAGCAAAACTCAATGCAGAAAAAATTGATGTTTCGCTCTTTTCCCCAAGCTCTCAAAAAGGCGCAAATCACCCTATTATGCTAATGTTAGATAGAATTGTGGAATACTTTGTGGGAATGAATTTTTCGCTTAATGTCGGACCTTTGGTAGAGGACGATTTCCACAATTTTGAAGCTCTTAATTTGCCCAAATACCACCCTGCGCGCAATATGCAAGATACTTTTTATTTCAAAGATGGCAAATTGCTTCGCACGCATACTTCGCCTGTGCAGGTGCGCACAATGGAATCCCAAAAGCCACCGATTCGTATGATTTGTCCCGGAAGTGTTTTTAGGTGCGATTATGATTTGACGCATACACCGATGTTTCATCAAGTGGAAGGATTGGTCGTAGAGGAAGGGAGAGATTCGGTGAGTTTTGCGAATCTCAAATTTATTTTGGAAGATTTTTTGAAATATATGTTTGGAGATGTGAAAGTGCGATTTCGCTCAAGTTTCTTTCCTTTTACAGAGCCAAGTGCGGAAGTGGATATGAGTTGTATTTTTTGTAAGGGTTCGGGGTGTCGTGTATGCTCCCATACAGGTTGGCTAGAAGTGTTGGGTTGTGGGGTAGTGGATAATAATGTTTTTAAGGCGGTGGGTTATGAAAATGTCAGTGGATATGCCTTTGGTTTGGGCGTGGAGAGGTTTGCAATGCTGATGTTTGGTGTGCCAGATTTAAGAGCATTTTTTGAAAGCGATTTAAGAATTTTGGAGCAGTTTAAATGATTTTTACACGCAGTATTTTAAATCAAGTTTTACCGATAGAAGAGATTTCAGGCGAGGAGATTTGCAAAGTCTTAAACAAAATAGGGCTAGAAGTAGAATCGTTCCAAAAAAATATTGCGCCTAAAAAAGTTGTCGTGGGTAAAATTCTTGAATGTCAAAAACACCCAGACGCGACAAAACTGAATGTTTGTCAAGTTGCGATTGGAGGAAAAGAGGGTGAATACCAAACGCGTCAGATTGTTTGTGGCGCACCCAATGCAAGAGCAGATATTTATGTAGCAGTTGCGTTGGAGGGAGCAGAATTACCACAAGTCAAGATTCAAAAAGCCGTTCTTAGAGGGGTAGAAAGTTGCGGTATGTTATGTTCTACAACGGAACTTGGCTTCCCAAAAGTAAATGATGGAATCGTAGAGCTAGACGCAAGCATTGGAGAATTGATTATCGGTAAAGAATTGAGAGAATATTCTTATTTCAATGAGGAAGTCTATGAGATTTCTATCACGCCTAATCGTGGCGATTGTATGAGTTTGCTTGGCGTTGCTAGAGACTTAAGCGCAGCATTCAAGCTTGAATGCAAAGCCTTGTGTCCTATGCCAAAAATATCAGAAAACGCTCCCGGAATCGGACGCGTGCTGCAAGTGATTGCAAGTGATAAACACAGAACTTCCTTGCTTTTTAAAGTGATTGAGGCAAAACCTTTTTTACTTCCTTTAGGAGCAGTTTTGTTTTTGGCTTATAATGACGCATTAACAGAGGATTGGTTGGGCAATGCGTTACATTTTAGTATGCTTTTTAGCGGTGTGCTTTTGAATGCTTATCCGCAAGATTCTCGCCAACTAACAAACAAAAATGGCAAAGTAGTGTTGAATCTCAAACAAGACGAACAAGGCTTTGAAAGCATTTATCAAGAGGATAAAAAACTTTCTGTCATTGGGATTAATGGATATGCAGAAAACCTTTCGCGCAAAGTCAATCTAAACGAGGAGGGACGAGAATTTATTATCCTAGAGGCAAGCTATATTCCTCCAGAAGTGATTGCACAAAAGGCAATGGAATCCAAGCCAAAAGTAGATGAGAGGATTTTCACTTTTTCTTCACGCGGAAGCAATACGGATTTGAATCTTGGTTTGTCGGTGCTTTCTAATTTATTATTAAATGGCGACGCTGTGCTTTATAATGATACACAAGAGGTTTTGGAAGTCCAATCCAAAGCACCTATTACGGTAGAGATTCCATTGTTATCGCGCGTTATTGGTGTAGAATTAGATAAATTACAAGTTGTAAATATTTTAAGAGCCTTAGAATTTAAGGTGGAAATTTCAAGCGATGAGAATCTAATTGTTGCAACTCCACCAGCCTTTCGCCACGATGTTGTGGGATTCCAAGACATTGCAGAAGAGATTATCCGCTTCTATGGGATTGATAATATCCCAAGCCAGCCTCTAAGCTTCATTCAACAAGAGCAAACAAACGACGCTTTGAGACTTTATCGTTTCCGACGCAATCTTTCCAAAAAGGCGGTAAGTGTAGGGTTTAACGAAGTGGTGCATTTTGTGTTTGAAAATAAAGAAAAATTGCAAGCTTATGGTTTTTCTGTGCTGGAAAATTCATTAGAGTTACTAAATCCTATCACGCAGGATTTAAATACTTTGCGTAGCACTCTATTGCTAGGGCTTTTGCGCGCAGCAGAACAGAATCGCAACAATGGATTTGCAGCAATCAGTTTAAGCGAAGTGGGCGCGGTGTATGATAAATGGCGCAATCAGAGCGATAAAATGGCGTTTTTACAAAGTGGATTTTTGAGCGAAGAACGTTATCCAAACGCAAAGGGTATTAAGGGCGATTATTTTGAGTTTTGTGATAGAATCGCGCGCGTGATTGGAGAGTTTAGTTTAGAAGCGTGTAAGAGCGAGATAGGCTTGTTTCATTTGGGACAATGTGCGAGAATTTTGCAAAATGGTAAAGAGATTGGAATCCTAGCAACCTTGCACCCGCAAGTCGCTTTAGAGTTGGGATTGGATTCTACTTATTTGTGTGAAATTTCTTTAGAATCCCTAAAAAATACCTTGCCGCAAGTCAAAATGTATTCTAAATTCCAAAAAACACAACGCGATTTGAGTGTGGTATTAGACAAAGGGATTCCATATTTTAAGCTAAGAATGGCGATTGATAAGCTGAATATTCCTCATCTTGTTGGATTTTATCCCCTAGATATTTACCAAGATGACAAACTAGGAGACAAATTAAGTTTAACGATTCGTTTTGAGTTGCAATCAGAGATAAAAACCTTAGAGGAAAAAGACATTACCGAAGCGATTTGCCAAGTTTTAGAAATGCTTAAGACAGAATTTAATGTGGAGTTGCGATGAAATTAGAAGTCTATCCAGCGCGAGAATTTACACTACAAACCGATAAAATCGCAGGGGATAAGTCTATTTCTCATCGTTGTGCTATGTTTGCGCTTTTGAGTGATAAGCCAAGCTTTGTGCGCAATTATTTGGAGGGCGAGGATACATTAGATACCTTAGAAATCGCGAAAAAATTAGGCTTAAAAGTCCAAAAAGAGCAGGGGGGATTCCGTTTGATTCCACCTGCAAAGATTGTGGAGCCAGATACGATTCTGTATTGTGGCAATGCAGGCACAGCGATTCGGCTTTATTTGGGGCTTCTTTGTGCGCAAAAAGGAATCTTTGTTTTAAGTGGAGATGAATATTTAAACAAGCGTCCAATGAAGCGTGTAACCGAGCCTTTGCGAAGTATAGGAGCGCAAATCATCGGGAGAGAAGTTGGAAATTTTGCTCCTTTGGTTGTAGTAGGCAATGAAAAGTTAAAAAGCTTTGATTATACAAGCAAGATTCCAAGTGCGCAAGTCAAATCCGCAATGATTTTAAGTGCGCTTTTCGCACAAGGAGATTGTGTTTATCGTGAGCCAGAACTTAGCCGCGACCATAGCGAGAAAATTTTGCAAGGAATGGGCGCGTCCATAGAATCTAAAAGCCTAGAAAATGGAATGATAGAAATCAAGATTCAGCCATTAACACACAAGTTGAATCCCTTAGAAATAGAGATTCCAGCAGACCCTTCAAGTGCGTTTTTTTTCGCGCTTGGGATTGCGATTACTCCAAAAGCACGTGGAATCTTACGCAATGTTTTGTTGAATAAGACGCGCATTGAAGCCTTTAAGGTTTTGGAACAAATGGGAGTAGAGATTCAATATACTTTAACTTCTAAAACTTATGAAAACATTGGGGATATTGAAGTGATTGCGCCGACTACATTAAAGGCGGTGGAATTGAGCCAAAAGATTGCGTGGTTGATTGATGAGATTCCAGCAATCGCTATTGCAATGGCGTGCGCACAAGGTGTCAGTCGTGTAAGCAATGCAAAGGAATTAAGAGTAAAAGAAACAGATAGAATCTCAGCGGTGGTAGAGAATCTTAAGGCTTGCGGGATTAATGCAAGAGAACTAGAAGATGGATTTGAAATTGTTGGGGGAACATTACAAAAGGCGTGTGTGAAAAGCTTTGGAGACCATAGAATCGCGATGAGCTTTGCAATCGCGGGACTTGTCTGTGGAATGGAGATTGAAAATGCAGAATATATCAATGTTTCTTTTCCTAATTTTTTAGAGATTTTAGAATCTATCACAACGATTAAAAGAGATTAAATGCGCGTCAAATTGGCTAAAAATTATGGATTTTGCTTTGGTGTGCGGCGCGCAATTAAACTTGCAGAAAGTAAGCCAAATGGCATTACGCTTGGTCCATTGATTCACAATGCAAAGGAGATTAATCGTCTTAAGGAAGATTTTAATGTTGTTGTGAATGAAAATATTGAGGAGATTCCACAAAATGCCGAAGTGATTATCCGCACACACGGAATCCCAAAGCAAGATTTGCAAAGATTAAAAGAAAAAACTTCCAAAATCACGGACGCAACTTGCCCTTTTGTAACGAAACCACAAGCAATTTGTGAGAAAATGAGTGCGCAAGGCTACCAGATAATTATTTTTGGAGATATGAAACACCCAGAAGTGAAAGGTGTGATGAGTTATTGTGAAAATAATCCTTTGGTGGTGGAAAATTTAGAAGCATTAAAAGCGCTAAAGCTTACGGAAAAAGTAGCACTCATTTCGCAAACAACAAAAAATATTGAATTATTTTTGGAAATTGCCAATTATTTGATTCGGAATTGTTCGGAATGCAGAGTGTTTAACACAATTTGTAATGCAACATTTGATAATCAAGATTCTGCGCGTAATCTCGCAAAAGAAGTAGATGTAATGGTGATTGTCGGGGGAAAAAATTCGTCTAATACGAAGCAGCTTTATAATATTTCCAAAGAACATTGCCAAGATTGTTATTTGATTGAGGATTTTTCGGAATTAAATGCACAATGGTTTAAGGATAAAAAATTGTGTGGTGTGAGCGCGGGAGCTTCTACACCCAATTGGATTATTGATAAAGTTGTAAAAACAATTGAAAATTATTAATTTTATACTTTTAAAAGGCAAATTTTAATAAAATTGAAAGATTTTATTTTTTAAAAAGGGCGCAGATGGCTGTTGGAATTAACACACACGAGTTGGAAAAGATAGTGATTGACGAAAATGAAGATTTTGCTTCAATGTTTGAACAATTTGAAAAAAAAGAGAGTGAAAGCGTTTCGCAAGGTGAGATTGTAGCAATTAAAAACGATCAAGTGATTATTGCGGTTTGCGGAGAGAAAAAAGAGGGAGTCATTTCAATAGACGAAATCAAAGATGTGAAGGGCGAGCTACTCTTCAAAGAGGGAGATTTTTTGCCGATTGTGATTGTAGGCAAACGCAATGAACAGCCTATTGTCTCCCACAAAAAAGCAATTCGCAGAGAAAAAGTGCGTCAATACATTAAAGACTTGGGTGAAGATTATAAGGACAAAGTTGTAGAAGGTGTTGTAACCAAAAGAAATAAGGGTGGATATGTTGTAGAGAATAATGGGATTGAATTTTTTATGCCTAAATTTGCAGCTGCTTTTAAAGAGGGCAGTAAGATTGAGGGCAAAAAGATTAAAGCTTGTATTATTAATGTAAAACCCGAAGAAGATAGTATTGTGATTTCACGCAAACGTTTGTTTGAGCTTGAAAACACTGTCAAAAAAGATGTAATTGATAATCTTTTGAAACAAGATGGAATCTTGCAGGGCAAAGTTAAAAAGATTACAAGCTTTGGAATGTTTGTAGATATTGATGGTGTAGAGGGCTTGGTGCATTATACAGAGATTAGTTACAAAGGTCCTGTGAATCCTTCAAAACTCTATAAAGAGGAAGATGTCGTTCCTGTGAAAGTTCTAAGCTATGACAAGGATAAAAGGCGTTTAGCTTTGTCTATCAAGGCAACAACAGACGACCCTTGGAAAGAGATTGAAAATGAATTAGAAGTAGGCGATGCGATTAAAGTAACGGTAAGTAACATTGAACCTTATGGTGTTTTTGTAGATTTAGGCAATGATATTGAGGGATTCTTGCATATTTCTGAAATTTCTTGGAATAAAAATATTCAAAATCCTGAAGAATTTTTAAAAGCAGGACAAGAAATTGATGTAGAAGTGATTGAAATTGATACAAAAGATAGACGCTTAAGAGTTTCTTTGAAAAAACTTTTGGACAAGCCTTTTGAACAATTTGCTAAGAAACATAAAGAGGGGGAAATCCTTAAAGGAGTTGTGGCAACTTTAACGGATTTTGGAGCATTTATTAAGTTGGATAGTATTGATGGTTTATTACACAATGAGGACGCTTATTGGAATAAAAATGAAAAATGCAAAGATTTAATGAAAGTCGGCGAAACCATTGAAGTAAAAATCGCAAAAATTGATAGAGAAAAAGAACGCATTTCTTTGACGCGCAAAGGCTTGATTACCTCACCGGTAGAAGAGTTTGCAAAAAAATATTCTATGGATGATGCAGTAGTAGGGTCTGTGAGAGATATTAAAGATTTCGGTGTCTTTATTAAGATTGATGATGAAATGGACGCACTCATTCGCAATGAAGATTTGTTCCCACTTAAAAAAGAAGAAATCAAAGTGGGCGATAAAATTAATGGTGTAATTTCTTTAATTGACGCAGAAAATAATAGAATCCGTGTTTCTGTGCGCAGACTAGAGAGACAGAAAGAAAAAGCAAATCTTAAAAATTTTAATAGTAACACAAATGACAAAATGACACTAGGGGATATTATCAAAGACCAAATCCAATAGTCTTAGAATGGAAATAATATGCAAGTAAGAGTTTTGATTGGAATTTTTTCTTTCTTAACTTGTATATTATTGTTTGTTTTGATTCGTAATTACATTGAGGCGATGAATGTCTATTCTTTGCCAAAAGTTAATCCTTATGAACTTGCACAATTTGATGACAATAAGACAAAACCGCTTGAAATGCCAGATTGGCTTGATAGATTGTCGGGTCAAGATGAGCGTGAGTTTATTTATCCGGCTTCAGAATTGCAGGTTAAATTACTTTTTGCAGATGAGCTCAAACAAAGTTCTAAAGAAATTTTTAGAGTTTCTGTGGGAGTTATTAACGATTATCAGTTTTTTTGTATCAATCAAGTCTTAGGAGCATACAATATAGAATATTCTTATTATAAAATTGGTGAGAGTATTTCTCTTGTGGTTGCAACAGAAGATGAAAATTATCTTCGTAGTGTGTTGGAAAAACTAAGACATTACGAAATTAATTATACTTTATCTAAATCTTAAAATGGAGAGGTTTTAATGGCAAAATATACGATTATGGTGTGTGATCATATTCATCAAAGTGGTTTGGATTTGTTGGCAAAAGACACAGAAGTAGAAATGTTGAATTTGGCAAGTTTGCCTAAAGAGGAATTGAAAAAAGAGTTACATAGAGCAGATGTGGCAATTACTAGGAGTTCAACAGATGTGGATATGAGCTTTTTGGAATCTGCAACAAAATTACGCGCGGTTGTGCGTGCGGGAGTAGGGGTAGATAATGTAGATATTGAAAATTCCAGCAAAAAAGGTGTAGTAGTAATGAATGTTCCAACTGCAAACACTATTGCTGCAGTAGAGCTGACTTGCGCACATATTTTAAGCACAATTCGTAGATTTCCTGAAGCTAATGCACAACTAAAAGTAGAGCGCAAATGGAAGCGAGAGGATTGGTATGGAACAGAATTAAAAGACAAAAAACTCGGAATCATCGGTTTTGGGAATATTGGTAGTAGGGTAGGCAAACGTATGAAAGCTTTTGAAATGGAAGTGGTTGCTTATGACCCTTATATTAATCCAGCCAAAGCCACAGATGTGGGTATTGGATATACAAGAAACTTTGATGAGATTCTAAGCTGTGATATTATTACGATTCATACGCCAAAAAATAAAGAAACCATTAATATGATTGATAAAGAACAAATTGCAAAAATGAAAGATGGTGTGATTTTGATTAACTGCGCGCGCGGAGGCTTGTATAATGAAGAAGCACTTTATGAGGCATTGGAATCAGGTAAAATTCGGTTTGCAGGGATTGATGTTTTTGCCAAAGAACCGGGAAATTCAAATAAATTATTGGATTTAAAAAATATTTATGTAACGCCGCATATTGGTGCAAATACTTTAGAATCTCAAGAAAAAATTGCAATTCAAGCAGCGGAAGCTGCTCTTGAGGCTGCACGCGGTTCAAGTTTCCCCAATGCGCTGAATTTGCCTATCAAAGAAAATGAATTACCAAGTTTTATGAAAGCCTATTTGGAGCTTGTGCAAAAAATGGCATTTTTTGCGATTCAAATTAATAAAGATGAAGTGCGTTCTATCACTTTAGAAGCGGAGGGAGAGATTAAGGATTATCTTGCTTCGCTTTCCACCTTTGCATTAGTCGGAATCCTTAATGCAACTATTGGGGATAAAGTCAATTATGTCAATGCGCCTTATGTTGCCAAAGAAAGAGGCATTGAAGTGAAATTAGAGGGAAAAGAATCGCAAAGTGCCTATAAAAATCAAATTAAATTGACTTTGCTTACTCAAAATGGTGAATTTAGTGTCAGTGGAGCAGTCTTTAACGAATCTACGCCAAAAATTGTCAATATTAATAATTTTGCATTAGATATTGAACCAAAAGGGAAAATGATTCTATTTAGAAATGATGATACTCCCGGTGTTATTGGATTTGTTGGCACGACTTTGGCAAAGCATAATATCAATATCGCCGATTTTCGTTTGGGACGTTACAAAAAAGAAGCATTGGCTTTGATTGTAGTAGATGATGCTGTTTCTCAAGAAGTATTAAACGAACTTGCGAGCTTAGAGGCGTGTATTTCTATTAAGTATGCTGTCTTATAATTTTAGGAATCTTTAAGGATTCCTCCCCCAGCATTCATTTGCTAAAATATCTCAATAAATTCTGCTTGATAAAAATTAAAGAAAAATGTTACTTTTTTGCTTAAAATTTGTTAAATATTGCTAAAAATAAAACATTTTTAATAGTTATTAAATAAGTTTTAAATACATTAAAATATTAATTTTATCTTCAAATGGAGGAATTATGTGGCAGCAAATTACTGACCCACTAGGGAATATTATCTTAAGTGCAGTGGTGGCTTTTTTGCCTATTCTTTGCTTTTTGTTATGTTTATTGGCTTTCAAGCTTAAAGGGTATCAGGCAGGATTTATTACCGTGATTGTTGCAAGTGCAGTAGCGTTTTTTGTCTATGGAATGCCTTTTTCTTTGATTGGTGCGTCTTTTGTGCAAGGATTTGCGCAAGGAATGTGGCCTATTGCTTGGATTATCATCGCAGCAATTTTTCTTTATAAACTTTCTGTTAAATCGGGTTCCTTTGAAGTGATCAAACAGAGCGTTATGTCCATTACGCCAGACCATAGAATCCAAGTCATTTTAATTGGTTTTTGCTTTGGTTCTTTCTTAGAGGGAGCGATTGGATTTGGCGGACCTGTTGCGATTACAGCTGCACTTTTAGTTGGGCTTGGATTGAAGCCTCTTTATGCTGCGGGGCTTTGTTTGATTGCAAACACTGCTCCTGTGGCATTTGGTGCAGTTGGGATTCCAATTATTGCAATGTGTAACTTGGTGGGTGTAGATCAACACGCAGTTTCTGCAATGGTTGGGCGAATGCTTGTTCCGCTAAGTCTCACCGTGCCATTTTTTATTGTTTTTTTAATGGACGGATTCAAAGGAGTAAAAGAGACTTTCCCTGCAATTTTTGTTGCCGCAGTTTCATTTACAGGCACACAATTTTTAAGCTCAAACTTTCTAGGTGCTGAATTGCCCGATATTGTTTCTGCTATTGTCTCTTTGGCTTGCACCACTTTATTTTTGAAAGTTTGGAAGCCTAGCAATATCTTTAGACTAGATAATGAGACAAATTTCTCAAATTTTGCGCAATTAGAATTAGGGGCAGTTATTAGAGCTTGGATGCCTTTTATTCTTTTGATTGTTTGTATCGTGATATGGACACAGCCTTGGTTTAAAGCCTTGTTTGCTAAAGGAGCAATCTTTGATTATACGCAAGTAACGATTGCCTTTAACAATATTCAAGGTGGAATCTTAGACGAAAATGGCAAAGCAATTTCTTTGAGTTTGCCCATTAACTTTGTGGCACTTCAAGCTGGAACTGCAATTTTATTGGCAGCATTTTTAACGATTTGGACATTAAAAATCAAAGCAAGCGACGCGGGAGAATGCTTTTGGGATACTTTAAAAGAAATGGCGATTCCTTGTATTACCATCGGACTTGTGGTTGCCTTTGCTTTTATTGCGAAAAATTCGGCAATGAGTGCGACACTTGGTTTGGCATTTGCACAAACCGGTGATGCCTTTGCTTTCTTTAGCCCCGTGATTGGTTGGATTGGCGTTTTCCTAACCGGAAGTGATACGAGTGCAAATCTTCTTTTTGGTCCGCTCCAACAAGTAACAGCTGGAGAATTAGGCGTAGGGGAGGCATTATTTTTGGCAGCAAACTCCGTTGGTGGTGTTGTAGGTAAAATGATTTCTCCTCAATCCATTGCCATTGCTTGTGCGGCAGTAGGTTTAGTCGGCAAAGAGTCTGAATTGTTTAAATTCACATTAAAATATTCTATCGGTTTTATTTTGTTGATTGGAATTTGGACATTTATCATCGCATTTTTCTTGAATGGCATAATTCCAGAAATAGTGCCGCTTGTAAAATAAGGTAAAAACAATGAGGAAAGTATATTTTTTTGCAACTTGTTTAGGCACAGCTACAATGCAAGAGGTTGTGCTAAGTGCAATCAAGCTCCTTCGTCGTGAAGGAGTGGAGGTAATCTTTAAAAAGAATCAAACCTGTTGTGCGCAACCTTCTTTTAACTCTGGATATTTTAAAGAAAGTAAAGAGGTTGCACTTTATAATATTCAGCAATTTAGGGAGGATTATCCTATCGTTGTGCCAAGTGGTTCTTGTGCGGGAATGATGAGCCACGATTATTTGGAGCTATTCAAGGGGGATTCTAATTTTGGCTTAGTGAAGCAGTTTAGCGAACGCGTGATAGAGTTAAGTCAATACTTAGATGAAGTTTTGAATGTAGATTATCAAGACAAAGGAGAGAATGTCAAGGTAACTTGGCATTCAAATTGTCATGCTTTAAGGATTCAACAAAGTGTGGAAGCGAGTAAAAATCTACTTAAACGACTAAAGAATGTAGAGCTAGTTCCTTTGGAGTTTGAAGAGGAATGCTGTGGATTTGGTGGGACATTTTCTGTCAAAGAGCCTGAAATTTCTAATGCTATGGCAATGCAGAAAATCAAAGACATAGAGGCAACAGGCGCAAAATATGTTGTCAGTGGAGATGGGGGTTGTCTTTTAAATATTCAAGGCACAATGAGCAAGCTAGGAATAGATACCAAAGGCATTCATCTTTATGAATTTTTATTAAAACGATTAGAGGGGGTGAGCTTATGAGTGTAGAACATAGAATCTCACACGAGGAAATAGTGCATACTAAGTTAAACGATTCTCAAATGAGAGAAAATTTGAATGTTGCTATGCACACACTGCAAAGAAATCGCTTAAAAATCATTGAGGATAAATTTGAAAATTGGCAAGGATTGCGAGATAAGGCAATGCAAGCAAAAAATAATGCCTTGATGAGCTTAGAGGAAAGATTGTTGGAGTTTGAAAAAAATGCTATCAAAAATGGCATACAAGTGCATTGGGCTTCAAGTGGTGAGGACGCTTGCGAAATCATTTATGAATTAATGAAAGAAAAAAATATTCGTAAGATTCTTAAAGGTAAATCTATGGCGAGCGAGGAAATCGGGTTAAACCATTTCTTGGAGAAAAAGGGGATTAGTGCCATTGAAACAGATTTGGGCGAGCTTATTTTGCAGCTTAATGGCGAAACTCCTGTGCATATTGTTGTGCCAGCGATTCATCGCAACCGCTATGAAGTAGGCAAGATTTTTGAGGAAAAGTTGGGTTCTAGTTTGGAATCCGAGCCTGAAAAACTCAATGCGATTGCAAGAAAACACTTAAGAGATGAGTTTGAGGGCTTGCAAATGGGTTTAAGTGGCGTGAATTTTGCAATGTCCAAAGAGGGCGCATTTTGGCTGATTGAAAATGAGGGAAATGGGAGAATGTGCACCACAGCTCCAGAAATTCACGTAGCAATTTGTGGGATTGAAAAGGTAATGGAAACCTTTGAGGACGCAGCAACAATGGTGCATTTGCTTACTCCCTCTGCGACAGGACAATTTATACCAACTTATAATAATATCATCACTTCCCCGAGAAAAAATGGTGATTTAGACGGACCAAAAGAGGTGCACATCGTTTTGTTTGACCATCATAGAAGTGATATGCTTTCGCATTCTGATTATTATGAGGCATTGCGCTGTATTCGTTGTGGAGCGTGTATGAATTTCTGTCCCGTTTATGATAAGATTGGAGGGCATACCTATCAAACGATTTATCCTGGACCTATTGGGGAAGTGATTAGCCCGAATCTTTTTGGAATTGATTTAACAGGAGATATTTTGAGTTTTTGCTCACTTTGCGGAAGATGTAGTGAAGTTTGCCCCGTAAAGATTCCGCTTGCAGATTTGATTAGAAAGTTAAGGGCGAATAAAGTAGGAGAAGGGAAAAATCCTCCTTTGGGTGCAAGTATGTTGAAACTTAACAAATGTGAATCTTTAAGTATGCAAGGGTTTGCTAAAGTTGCAACTAATGGCACATTGTGGAGATTATCACTTGGTAATGCACACTATTTCAATGGTGCTTTACATCGTTTTAAAGATTCTTTGCCTGTAATTAAAAAATGGAGTGCATTCAAGGAATTGCCACAAATCAAAGGCAACCTTTATCAAGAGATTCAAAAGCTAGAAGGGGTGCATTATGACTAATAGGATTGAGAGTATTTCACAAAGAAGCAAAAAGCAAATTTTGGAGAGATTAAAAAGAGCTTATAAAATGCCAGAGTTTGAACGCAAGCCTAGTATTGACCCTGTGGCGCATATCCAAAGAAGTGGAGAAATGCTAGAGGAAATGAAACGCAAAATGACGGACAATAAGTATATTGTAGAGGAATGCGATAGTCATAATTTGGAAAACAAAATCAATGAAATTGTTAAAAGTTATGGTTATCAAAAAATGATTTATTCTGAAAGTTTGGATTTGGATTTAAATAAAATTGAAGCAGCACAGAAAGTATGCTTTAATCAAGAAATTGAGAATCTAAGGGAAGATGTGTTTCATAGTGATTTTTCTGTCGTTCGTGCGAGAGTGGGTGTGAGCTCACATGGCGTTGCTCTCGTGCATTCGTCCAAAACTCAACCTAGAATGCTAAGTCTTGCGCCGACGCTTTGCATTATGTTGCTAAAGAAAGAAAATATTGTAGGAAGTTTGGCGGAGGCTTTAAATCTCGTGAAAGCTGAAAACGAAGTTTTACCTAGCAATATTTTATTTATTGCTGGTCCCTCACGCACTGCCGATATTGAACTCATCACGGTGTTTGGTGTGCATGGCTCACAAAAAGTGCATATTATTTTATATTAGATTTTTTTGGGATTCTGCTTGTGGAATCCCAAGTTTATTTAACATAAATTAGCCAAGAAATCATTTTTGAAACGGACATAATTTTGTGCCGATTCTTTGATAAGATCAATTTCCTCTTCTTTTAATTCTCTAACAAGTTTTGCGGGATTTCCTAAAATAAGCGAACGTGGAGGAAATTTTTTACCCTTTGTTACGACGCTCCCAGCTCCTACAATGCTATTTTCTCCAATACAAACATCGTCCATAATGCACGAGTGCATACCAATAAGACAACAAGATTCAATCTTGCAAGCGTGAATAATGCAATTATGCCCAATTGTAACATCATCTCCAATAATAACAGGGAAGCCCGTGTCTATTATTTCGCCCTTATCATCAAAGAGTCTGTGCCAAATGTGCAAAGTAGTCAAGTCTTGAATATTTGTGCGCTTGCCAATTTTGATAAAGTTTTCATCTCCTCTTAGCACGCAATTAAACCATATACTAGAATCCTCCCCGATTTCCACCTCACCGATAATCTTGGCTCCTTCCGCAATGAATACATTAGGGGCTATTTTTGGGCTTTTTCCTTTGAAATTTAATAACATTCTCTCTCCTTTGTAGGTTTTAATAAGGTTTTCTTTGCTGGCTTACTTCATCAAGCAAATAAATAATATGTTGCCAAGCTGCGTTTGTTGCTCTGTTCAAATCTGTTTCGCAAGTGTTAGATTTCTTGCAAAATTCTGATAATCCCTGCTAACCTGCATTTTTTCCTTAAATTTAGATGAACAATAAATATTTTACAATCTTTTGCTTCTTTATTTTTGAATTTCAGTGTCGCTCTTTGGAATCTAAGCATTTATTTCAAAAATTGTTTAAATTTTACTCAAAATTTAGTTTAAGAATTTGGCTTTAAAGAATCACCAAAAATATTATAAGGTTCATTGTAGAGCGGGCTTTCTATATCAAAAAATCCTAGCATTGAGTGCGCAAGATTATTGTGGGAGAACTTGAAGTTATTGTATTGCTTAAGAAGGTCGTTAAGGGTTGCGTTGTTGTGGTATGCAATGCTTGGAATATGGATTTGTTTTTGTGTGCATTTGCTTAGCTCATTTGTATCGCAAGTGAGAGTAAAGCGACGAAAATTCTCTGGGTATCTTTTATGATATGCTGGTCCGTGCGAACCTTGCAAATGTAAAACATAAAGATTGTTCCCCTCTAAAGTTGGTAAGTCTTTCATAAACTCTTCAAGCAAGACGACATTATAACCAACATCAAATTGTTGGACATTGTTAATTGTTTGCAAACTCCTTGACAAGAACCATAGTTATTGTCTAGCCAAACAACATTTACGCAATATTTTTCAAAATATCTAGCACATTTTCTTGAAATTCAGAGGTTTAAACCTTTGTGCGGATTAAAGCTAAACATACAAGGCACACTAATTACTATTGAAGTGCCACAAGAGGAGAAAATATTGAATACAGAATTACACGTATATGTTCCAAGTGAGTAATTTGCTGCTCTAGCAGTTTCTTCCACAACCAAAATAAGCAATTTTTTCTCTTGAGGATTCTTAATTTTGTATTATCGGATAAAGTCAAAAAGGTTGTTTGGAAAAATCTTGTTTGAAACACTTTCCGACAGAATAGAACTGATAGAATGGAGCATTATAAACCCTTGCTTGCGGATTGCTCCCAAAATAAGGAATCAAGGTCTTTGTTTGGATTATAAAGAATCTAAAGGCTAAAGTTAAACCAAAGAAAATGAGCGCATAGAATGCTTTTGTGTGATTAAAGTTGTGAAGAATAAGGGATTAAATAGAATGTTAATTGGAGATGGAATGCTGTGTGTTTTTGTTATTATAAGATTCCGCAAGGATAAAAAGCTAACCATTGCGTCATTGCACCACCTCTCTGCTATTGTGAGGCGGGTTGTGGTAGATAAGAGCAGCTTTGGCATAGGGATTCTATGCGTTTTCCCTCTTTAAATCCTTGAATTAGGGATTCTATGCGTGGTGTTTGCAGAATCTCTTTGAGGTTTTGGGTGGAGAGATTGCCTAGAGGAATTGCGCCTTTAGTATCAAAGCAGCAAGGCACAACAACGCCATTGCAGAGGATTCCTAATTGCTTGCTTGCGCCATAGCAAAATCCATTGCTTATTTTTGTTTTTTGGGGATTAACCCATTCAAAAAAGGGCGCACCCACTAGATGAATCTTATAAGCAAGGCGCGTTTTGGTGGGCACAATTTTATCAAGATGAAAAAAGTCCTTTAAGCGTTGATAGAGAATCGTATTTTTGTTTGGCGCGCTAAAGTCTTTGTTGAGATTCCAAAGTCTTAAGTTGATGAATTTCTCACTTTTTAGCTTCTGGTGTAAGGTGCAAAGCTCTAAAATGGCTTTGAGATAGGAATCAAGCGCAATGGATTCTTTTTGATAAAGTGCGCTTGTAAGGGAAATATTGATTTGATGAATGCTTGGGTGATGGAGCAAAAGATTAGAGTTTTCTACATTGCAATAGAATCCGCTTGTCGTTAAATCAATTTTTAGTTTAAAATTCTCGGCAATATCCAAATATTCCTTTAGTGATTCTACACTTAGAGGGTCGCCTAAAATATGCAAGGCGCAAAAATGCGTATAGGGCGCAATCTCTTTTGCAATCCTGCTAAAGAGACTTAAAGGCATAATGTCTTTTGCCTTTGTCGGCGTGCAAAAACTGCAATTTAATCCGCAAAAATTCGTGATTTCAATAAAAATTTTGTTGAATCGCATTTCTTTTAAGATTATTCATTACGCAAAACTTGCAAAGGGTCAATTTGTGTTGCCTTTTTGGCAGGATAATAAGAGGAGGAAAAAACGATTCCAAAAGAACCAATGAGAATGAGCACCAAGTCTATTAAAGACAATTCCAAAGGTAATTTGTCGCTACCATAAACATCCGCTGGTAATGAAATAATGGGAAAGGAAGAAAGCAACACAAGAATGATGGCTGCTAGGATTCCACCGACAAGAATCCCGCTAATGCCAATAAAATTCCCCAAATACAAAAAAGTCTTTTTGATTTCGGTTGCACTTACGCCCATTGTGAGAAGCAAGGCAATTTCTTTACGCCGACTCATTACGGTCATCAAAAGCGAGCTAATAATATTGAGTGAGGCGACAAGGATAATCAACATAAGCACGATAAAGAGCGCACGTTTTTCTAGAGCAAGAGCTGCGAAGAAATTGCCATTTTGCTCCCACCAACCCACGAAATGAATTTGTGGATAATGTTTTTGTAGGGCAAGAATGTCTTTGCGTGCATCATCAGAATAAATATGGATTCCATCATAAACATCATAGGGCAGCTCTTTGATAGTTTGCAGAGATTCTAAATTAGTATAAATATAACCCTTATCGTAGGCAATCAATCCAGAATCAAAAATGCCCACAACATTAAAATGTTTCATTGTGGGAGTAAGGCTCATTGCGGTGGGAGTTAAATGCGTAAAAATCAAGAGAAGCTTAGAGTTTAACTGCAAGCCATATTGTTGTTGCAGGGTTTTGCCTACAATAATGTCAAATGTGTTGCTTTCATAAGGCAAGCCAAAATTTTGTTGATAGGATTTTTGGGTCTTTTCAAATGCTGTTTGGAAAATAGGATTCAGCTTGCTTTCGCGCTCAAAATCCACGCCAAATATCATTGCGCCTTCCATTCTTGCCCCTCTTTTGGAAATTGCCTGCATTTGCACAAAGGGACTGAATCTTAGATGTTTAAAGCGCGATTCCATTTCTTTTAGCATAGAAGAGTTTATCGCTTCAAATCCGCTACTTATGGCAGTGATAGGATAGTTCATAATAAATAATTTGCGCTCAAACTCCTTATCAAATCCATTCATTAATGCCATTGCAACGATTAAAACCATTACGCCAATGCAAACACCCAAAAACGCTAAAATTGCGGTAACAGAAATAAAAGGCTGCGCCTTATTGAATCGCAAATAGCGACGCACTAAAAAAGAAATCAGTTTGGTGTTTTGCGAGGAAGTAGTAGAGGGTAAGGATTGCATTAAGATTCCTTGCGGTTTGCTAATACGCCGCTTTTGGGTCCGCTTTTGCCACAACAATCTTTATATTTTTTGCCGCTTCCACAAGGGCAAGGTTCATTGCGCACGGGTTTTGTTTTTGTGTTACCAAAAGTCGCGCCCTTAGTGGAATCTGTTAGTTTTTGACGTGCTAATTCTGCTTCTTTTTCATTTTCTTTGACCGCGGGTTTTAGTTGCACTTTTTGAAGCATTTTAATTGCAGTGTATTTAATCTGTGCGGCAAGCTCCAAGAAAAGATTATAACTTTCTTTTTTGTATTCTACAAGCGGGTCTTTTTGGTTGTATCCACGAAGCCCGATTCCTGTTTTGAGATTGTCCATTACATAGAGATGTTCGCGCCACAAGTTGTCTAATGTTTGCAAATAAACGAGTTTTTCAATCTCATTACGCGTTTTTTCGTCTAATATCTGCATTTTTTCTTCATAATCGTGGGATAAAATTTCTTCAATATAGCCTTCAAAGTTATGATTTGTTTTGTAGTATTCCTTTAAAGAATCTTGATTTAAAAGTGCATTAAAATCTTCTTGCGCTTGCGCACAAAGCAATCCTAAGTCATCTTCCTCGCTAAAAACTTCGCATTTTTGCAAAAGCATTGTAATGGCTTCTTGGCGATTCTCAATGATTTTGTGCGAAATATTGTGGTTGGGGTCTAGCATTTCATCTCGGACGCGATAGATTGCCTTTCTCTGTTCGTTTGCGACATCATCGTATTCTAGCAAATGCTTTCTTGCTTCAAAGTGCATACTTTCTACTTTTTTCTGTGCGTTTTCAACCGAACGCGTAACGAGATGAGATTCTATGTGCTCTCCCTCGTCTAATCCTAGTTTGTCCATAATGTTTTTAATCTTATCACTTCCAAAAATCCGCAATAATGGGTCTTCAAGGCTTAGATAAAATTGGCTTGTGCCCGGGTCGCCTTGTCGCCCACTACGTCCTCTTAGTTGATTGTCAATCCTGCGTGATTCGTGCCTTTCTGTCCCGATGATATAAAGTCCGCCAAGTGAGCGCACTTCGTCATTAATCTTAATATCCACCCCGCGTCCAGCCATATTAGTAGCAATCGTTACAGCCCCTTTGCGCCCTGCGTCTTTGATGATTTCGGCTTCTTTGGCGTGCTGTTTAGCATTTAGCACAGAATGTGGGATTCTTTCTTTTTGGAGTAATGCGTGGATTTTTTCGCTTTTTTCTATGGAGGCAGTCCCTACAAGAATCGGTTGTCCTTTTTGGTGGAGTTCTATGATTTTTGTTGCCAAAGCTTTAAACTTTTCCGCCTCTGTTTTGTAAATCAAATCGTTTAAATCTTGGCGCAAAATAGGCACATTTGTCGGAATAGAAACAACTTCTAAATTGTAAATTTGTAGAAATTCGCTTGCTTCTGTCTGTGCTGTTCCTGTCATTCCGGCGAGTTTTTCATAAAGCCTGAAGTAGTTTTGATAAGTAATATCCGCAAGCGTTTGGGATTCTTCCTTGATTTGCACTCCTTCTTTTGCCTCTAAGGCTTGGTGTAACCCTTCGCTAAAACGTCTCCCCTCGCTTAATCTCCCTGTAAATTCATCTACAATGACGACTTCACCTTCCCGCACGACATAATCTTTGTCCTTTTTAAAAAGCTTATTTGCCTTGAGCGCTTGGTCTAAATGGTGTGCTAAAATCGCATTTTCAATGCTGTATAAATTATCTACACCAAAGAGTTTTTCTGCCTCATTGACGCCTTCTTCGGTAAGTAGAATCGTGCGATTTTTTTCGTCCAAAGTATAATGTTTTTCTTCTTCTAATTTCAGTGCAACAACATTGGCTGCTTTATAATTATCTAAAGTGCGATTGGCGGGACCTGAAATAATCAAAGGAGTGCGCGCCTCGTCAATCAAAATAGAATCCACTTCATCTACGATTGCGAAATGATGTGTTTTTTGGACTTTTTGGTGGAAGTCATATTTCATATTGTCGCGCAAATAATCAAATCCAAATTCGTTGTTTGTGCCATAGACAATATCGCTAGAATATTGCTGCAATCTATCCTTGTCGTCATAATTTCCGCTGACAATTACCCCCACAGAATATCCCAAAAATTCATAAAGCGGACGCATAAGCTCCGCGTCTCTTTGGGCAAGATAGTCATTGACTGTTACGATATGCACACTTTTGCCAACCATAGCGTTGAGGCAAACAGGAAGCGTGGCGACGAGAGTTTTTCCTTCACCCGTTTTCATTTCCGCGATTTTACCTTCGTGTAACACCATTCCACCGATGAGTTGGACATCAAAATGGCGCAGATTCAAAACTCTTTTGCTTGCCTCTCTTGTGATTGCAAACGAATCATAAAGCACTTCTTCAAGGGCTTTTTTGGAATCTTGCGCTTCTTGAACTTGAGTTTTTAGCTGTAAAAAAGCTGCTTTTAATTCCTCATCACTTAGTTTTTGATAGTTTTCTTCTAGAGCGTTGATTTTACGAATCTCTTTGTGATAATGGCGAATCAATCTGTCGTTTTTGCTGCTAAAAATTTTCTTTACAAGGGTGAGTATCATAATCTAAACCTTTCCTTATGTTAGATTCTATTTTATAAAATAATAATAAAGCAATCTAAAAAGTCGTAATTTTAGCATAAATGCACTATTACTTAGATAAAATACAACGAAATATTTTATATTTAAAGAGGAAAAAATGATTTTTGTTGATGCGTGTTTTAAGAAAAAAACTCCTTACACACCTGTGTGGTTTATGCGTCAAGCGGGAAGATATTTGAGTGAATATAAAGAAGTGCGTAAGCAGGCAGGAGATTTTTTAAGCCTTTGTAAGAATCCGAAATTAGCAAGTGAAGTTACTTTGCAGCCTGTGGAGATTTTGAATGTTGATGCGGCAATTTTGTTTAGTGATATTTTGGTTGTGCCGCTTGAAATGGGAATGGATTTAGGATTTTATGCAGGAGAGGGACCAAAATTTGCTAAACCCATAGAATTCCAAAAGGATTTGGAAGACTTAAGCGATGAAGCGTATAAAAGATTGGATTATGTGTATGATACAATTTCTCTAACGCGCCAAAATCTAGCTAAAGAGAAAGCATTGATTGGATTTTGCGGTGCGCCTTGGACGCTTGCAACCTATATGATTGAGGGGGAGGGGAGCAAAACTTATGCGAAGTCTAAAAAGATTCTGTATTCCAACCCACAATTTCTACACGCAATCCTTGCAAAAGTTACACACAATCTAAAACATTATTTAGAATCGCAAATACAAGCAGGAGTGAATGCAGTAATGGTATTTGATTCGTGGGCAAGTGCGTTAGAAGAGAGTGCGTATTTGGAGTTTGGTTGGAAATATTGCAAAGAGATTGCAAGTTTCATAAAACGCAAATATCCCCATATTCCTGTGATTTTGTTCCCCAAAGGAATCTCTGCATATTTGGAAAGAATAGACGGAGAATTTGATGTCTTTGGCGTGGATTGGAGCACACCGCTTGGAATCGCAAAAGAAAAATTGGGGCATAAATATGCTTTGCAAGGCAATTTAGAGCCGTGCAGAATCTATAATACAGATTCTATGCTTGAGGGCGCTCGGGAGATTTTGGAGTTGATGAAAGATTCTGCACATATTTTTAATTTAGGACACGGAATGCTTCCGGATTTGCCACGTGAGAATGCAATCAAGCTTGTGGAGTTTATCCATAATTACCGCTAGATTTCATTATGCTGTCCTTGTAAGAAATTTTAACAAATTTCATAGCAATTTATAATTTTAATTTGCAAGGGCAGGAGTTTTGGCATTAGTTATCCTTGATTTCTATGAAATAGTTTTTGATAGTTTTTATTTTTTTAATCAAATTATCTATTCTTAACAAAATGGGTAAAAAATTAACATTTGAAAATAGTTTTTTGTAAAATAAAACGATAATGTTTAAAATTTAATTGATATGCTTTAGAATCCAATGTATAATGGTTTCGCTCTTAGGTAGCACGAATTAGATTTAGGAAGGAGCTTTATGAATAAAGTTTTGAGTATGGTTATTTGGGCGATTGTAGCTCTTATTGGCGCTTGGTGCTTTGGTGTTTTGGCATTACATCAAGGCGAGACAATTTCTGCAGTATGGATTGTGGTAGCCGCGGTATGTATTTATATGATTGGTTACCGATTCTATTCAAAATACATTGCAGAAAAAGTTTTAGGCTTAGACGACAATCGCGCGACTCCTGCATTAACGATGAACGATGGACGCGACTTTTGTCCAACGAATAAAATTGTTTTGTTTGGACACCACTTTGCCGCTATTGCTGGTGCTGGTCCTCTTGTGGGTCCAATTTTGGCAGCCCAAATGGGATATTTGCCTAGTATGATTTGGGTTGTGGTTGGTGTTGTGCTTGCCGGAGCAGTGCATGACTTTACGGTGCTTTTTGTTTCAATGCGCCGCAATGGTAAATCACTAGGTGAAATCATCAAACTAGAGTTAGGTAAGGGCGTTGGAAGTATTGCAATGATAGGGATTTTGGGCATTATGATGTTGATTATTGCGATTTTGGCACTTGTAGTTGTAAATGCTCTTGCGGAATCTCCTTGGGGGTTATTCACGATTGCAATGACGATTCCAATCGCAATTTATATGGGAATCCATATGCGATTCTTACGACCGGGTAAAATAGGTGAGGCTAGTATTATCGGTTTTGTATTGTTGCTTCTTGCGTTATTTTATGGACAAGAAGTTGCCGCAAACCCAACTTTATCCGCGATATTTACACTAACACCCATTACATTAACTTATATAATGATTGGTTATGGCTTTGTTGCAGCGATTCTCCCTGTATGGTTTTTGCTTGCTCCTCGTGATTATCTAAGCACATTCTTAAAAATCGGTGTGATTGTGTTAATGGCAGCAGGAATCTTGATTGTCGCACCAGATATTCAATTTCCAAGTGTTACGAAGTTTATTGATGGGACAGGACCGGTTTTTAGCGGACAGCTCTTTCCTTTCCTTTTTATTACCATTGCTTGTGGGGCAATTAGCGGATTCCACGCGCTAATTTCTAGTGGGACAACTCCAAAAATGTTAGAGAAAGAATCCCACGCAAGAATGGTAGGCTATGGTTCTATGGTTATGGAATCGGCAGTTGCAGTTATGGCGTTGATTGCTGCGTGTATTTTAACTCCAGGATTGTATTTTTCTATCAATGTTGCTCCTGCAGGGCTTGGAACAACAGGAATCACAGATGTAGCGCAAGCAGCAGCAGTTGCAGCACAAACAATTAACAATTTTGGTTTTGTCATTACGCCACAAGAAATTTTAGATATGGCAGGAAATATTGGCGAAAAAAGTATCTTGAGCAGAACAGGAGGCGCACCAACTTTTGCGATTGGTTTGGCAACAATTATTTCGGAAGTTCCTTTATTTAATCAAGGCTCTACTGCGTTTTGGTATCACTTTGCGATTCTTTTTGAAGCATTGTTCATTTTGACTGCTGTCGATGCAGGAACGCGTGCGGGACGCTTTATGGTGCAAGATGTATTGGGTAATGTGTATGCTCCTATTGGAAATATTCAATCTATGTTTTGGGGTGTGATTGCGACCTTGATTTGTGTTGCAGGTTGGGGTTATATCCTTTATCAAGGAATCACTGACCCACAAGGTGGTGTAAAATCACTTTGGACACTCTTTGGAGTTTCTAATCAAATGTTGGCTGGAATGGCGTTATTACTTGTAATTTCCGTGCTTTTTAAAATGGGCAAAGCAAAACAAGCGTGGGTTGTGATTCTACCTGCTGCTTGGGTTTTAATCTCTACGCTTTATGCGGGAATTTTGAAATTGCTTCCAGCTAATGGCGAGAGAGTGCATGATGCTGTAAGTCATATTGCACTTTGGCAAATCAATAGTGCAAAAGCAGCGCAAGCAACAGACCCAGCTTTGGCAGAAAGATTTGCGACAATTGCGACAAATAACTTAGTCAATGCAGGACTTTGTGCATTCTTTATGTTTGTTACTTGCTTGATTTTAATTCAAACCATTCGCATTTGCCTTAAAGCAACAAAAGGTGAAATAGATATTCCACTTGCGGAATCCCCTTATGAGGAGGCTAGTAAGTATGAAGGAAAAATTGCCGCACACGGATAAAAATCCAAAAATCACCAAGAGCATAAAAGTTTGGTTAGAAGCATTTGCTTCTAACCTTATCCAAATATATCGGCGTTCAGATAGGTTTTTTCATTTGCTTGTGGGCATGCCAAGTTATGACAAATATGTGGAACATATGCGGCAAAATCACCCTGATAAGATTCCAAAATCTCAAAGGGAATTTTTCAAAGAAGCAATGGAAGCAAAATATGGCGCGGGAAGAAATAAATGCTGATAAGCCAAACACCATAAGTTTATGGATACACTAAGGAACTAGGCATTTTATCTTGTCCTCTGAATTAATCTGTAAAATCAAAACAACAATTTTCCTAAAATCTCCTATTTAAACAATAAAGAAATAAAAAGTGGAATAAGAAATGCTTTTAAATTTTAAAATTTAAAAAGGAGTTTAAATGCTATCTTCAGTAAATCCTTATGGAATAGGAAATATTTACCCAAATCCTCAAGTGGGTGCTATCAAGCCACAACAAGATTCGGCAAAAGTAGAATCTCAAGAAGTGCAAGAGACGCAAGAGTTACCTAATTTATCGCAAACTGCTTTAGAGATTCGCAAGTTTAGTGATGGTGTCAAAGGTGCAAATGAAATGATTGGTGCAATGCAGATTGCAGATATTACATTAAATGGATTAGGAAATCAAATAAAAAGTAGTGGAGAAAATATAGCACAATTAGATAATACTGCTAAAGCCGCTCAATTTAAAGGGGAATCGCTCTTTGGAAAGGAATTAACGCTAACGCTTGCAGGAGAAAATGTTTCACTTTCTCTCCCATTGCCAAGTCAGATTCAAGGTTCTATTAGTGAGAGTTTAACAAATAAGCATAATGAGATTATGCAAAAAATGGGAAAGATTAGTGATTTGATTGAAAAGGCAAGTTTGCCGATTGGTGCTCCCACCACTCAAGAATTTGACTTTGAAAATTTTGACCCTAATACATTAAAAGGTTTGTTTGGGTAATAAGAATTAGCACTCGCTAATTAAAGCGAGTGCTAAAGAGTAGATTTTCTAACGTTGTGTTTGATTATTTCTATCAGAGATTTTTTCCTCTAGAAGTTTATCCAAAACATCTACCACATCATCAGAAGCCGCTTCACCTGTTTCAAATAAAGATAAAATTTCTTCATTTGCATCTAAGCCTTTATTTTTAAATAACTCTAACGCATTTTTAAAGGAATCATGCACATTTGCGTGTGGAGATTCTAAGTTGTTATAATTTGGCAATTTACTAAACATTTCTTTGCCGTTTCCTTGTTCATACCATTTTCCAAGTCTGCAATCGTGATGGTTGGCTAATTGTAATTCTTTATTGTTATCTACAATAGCTCTATAACTATTCATTTTGAAAAGCAAATGGTCTAATTTAACAAGCCCGATAAATGTAGTATCTAATACATTTGCAGAATTTTGGCGCACATCCATAGAAGCTTCTCCTACTTGGATAAACTTTGTAACTTCTCCATTGACTTGGTCCATTTCATCTACAATTTCTTCTGTGGAAGTTTGCACTTCAGAGAAATTTTGGCGTAATACTTGGATATTCATTTCAATTTCTTTGGTTGCTTTTTGTGCGCGTTCTGCAAGTTTGCGCACCTCATCGGCTACGACAGCGAATCCTCTTCCGTGTTCTCCTGCACGTGCTGCTTCAATCGCGGCATTGAGGGCAAGTAAATTGGTTTGGTCACTCACATCAGTGATAAGGTTGATGACATTTGTAATGGAGTCAAGGTCTTGATAGACTTGTGAAATCATTGTTTGGAAGTTGTTAAGTTTTTCTACTGCGTTAGTAACACCGCTCGTAATCGCTTCTTCAAGGATTTTGGTTTGTTGCACATTTTCTGTAGAAGTTTTTTTTGCTTCTTGTAACATTTCAACAGAATTTGCAAAGTTATCTTGCAAAATTTTCAAATGCTTAGAAGATGAAATGGTTATCATATTTAAAATTCTATTGAACATTTTAATACGATTTTCATCAGCATTGTATTTTTCAATAAGTAAGCTATGCTCAGTTTTTTCTTCGCTGCATTTGCGTAAGGCATTCTCAAGTTGCTCAATTTTTGCGTGCAATGCTTTATTCTCTGCTATTAATTCCTGTTCTCTCTTGTTGTTATTAAACATTAAAACATCCCCTTCTTTGATTTTGAATAAGAAAATTTAATTTTATCTAAAAAATCCAAAATTTTTATTGAAAAAATAAATTATATAGAATC
>NZ_JAIEFA010000093.1 GCF_029067145.1 Helicobacter sp.
GAATCCAATGCGAACTATACTACCCTTTTGCCAGAATTTCAACAACTCCTTAATAATAGCGAAACTTGGGGAAGCAAATGGTATCAAACCCATATCCAAGCTTTGATAAAAAATATAGAATCTTAAAATAATTTTCTGCCTCAACCTCTTGACAGACATTAAGTGTCAGGCTTTATAATTATCCAATCTTTTTAAGATTCTATCAACAAAGGAGTAAAAATAACTTGCGTGGGTTTAAAGCCGCGCATTAGTTAGGTGGCACGAAAATCAATATGAATTTATTTGTCAAGAGTTTTGTAAGGGCTGGAATGGTAGAATTTGGCATTATCAAAAAATGAGGCACGATGACGATACAAATAAACTTTGCAAAGTTTCAAAATGTAGAATCTAAGCCATTTATCAAATGGGCTGGAGGCAAAAGGGCATTAGTAGATTCTATTATTACTTCTATGCCAAGAAATTTTAATGCCTATTTTGAGCCTTTTTTGGGTGGCGGTGCATTATTTTTTGCTCTTAAAAATCAAGGATTTTTAGAATCTAAAGCACTTTATTTAAGCGACAAAAATAGCGAATTAATTAACACTTATCAAGTTATTCAAAAGAATCCCAAAGCCCTTTTAAAAGAATTAGAATCTTTGCAAAAAAATCACAATAAAGAGCTTTTTTATAATATTCGTAATCTTGATAGGAATAAAGATTTTGCGCATTTAGATTCTATTTTCAAAGCCGCAAGATTTATTTATCTCAATAAAACTTGTTTCAATGGACTTTGCCGCTACAATGCAAAGGGCGAGTTTAACACCCCAATGGGAAGCTACAAAAATCCTAAAATTTATGATGAAAATGTGGTTTTAAATGCTTCAAATGCTTTGCAAGGGGCGCAGATTCTGTGTTTAGATTTTGCAGAGGGAACAAAATTAGCAAAAAGCGGAGATTTTGTTTATTTTGACCCGCCCTATTATCCACTTAGTAAAACTTCAAGTTTTGTCAGCTATACAGATGTGTTTTTAGAAAAGGAACAAGAGCGTTTGAGTGGGGTTTTTAGAGAGTTAGATTCTAAAAATGTGAAAGTTTTGCAGAGTAATTCAAACACCGCCTTTATTAAAGAGCAATACAAGGGCTTTAAAATGTTAGAGATTCAAGCAAAACGAGCGATAAATTGTAAGGGCAAGAAAAGAGGCGATATTACAGAATTGCTCATTAGGGGAAATTATGAGTAAAAATAGTGGAAGTTGGGAAAAGATTTTTGCAGATTTGCAGATTTCAAAGCACGATTTTAACAATGCTCCTTTTGTTATTATTGCTGAGCAGATTAAACAATGTGTAAAAGATTTTAGCAAGACTTCACAGAAAGAAGTTCGCATTTTATGCAAACAAGATTCCAAGGAAGAGAGACCGCAGATTTTTATTGATAATGAGCTTTTTATTTTGCCTATAAAAAATGGTGAATATATCCTTTGTAAGGGCGATGGATACATTGACATTCCAAGCATAAATACAGAATCTATTATTTATAAAAGCAAGCTTGATTTTGAGCTAAAAAGTGCTAATGTGGGTGATTCTGAAATGCAGCATTTAGATTTTGCTTATGCCTCATCACTCATTCGCACATTCTTAAATGATGAAAGCCTTGTTTTAAGCATACGAGGCAGAAAATACACGCCTCCATTTTGCTTTGACACAAATCTTTATAAAAACATCGCAGTGTAAAGCGTTCAAACTGAAGTAGATTCTGGTTTTGAGGGCAGGGATAAAATCGTGCTTGTTGAAGCAAAAAATAGTCATACAAAGAATGTGATTATCAGACAGCTTTACTATCCTATGAGACAATGGCATATCCACACACAAAAGGAAGTCGTTACGCTCTTTTTTGAAAAACGAGGCGATGAATTTTTGATTTGGGAATTTGGATTTAGGGACATACAAAATTACAATAGCATTTTTTAAAAAAAGAGCGCGAAATTTAAAATCGTGTGAAGTCCCATATCCAAACAATGCTAAAAAATATAGAATCTTAAAATAATTTTCTACCTCTACCCCCTTGACAAACACTAAGTATTAGGATTTATAATAACGCAACTCGTTTAAGATTCTGTAAATTAAAGGAGCAGAAATGAAAGTATTAGTTGTATTTTTTAGTGCAAGTGGAATCACAAAGGAAGTCGCGCAAACTTTAGCAGAAGCCGCAAATGCGGAAGTTTTTGAGATAATCCCCGCAGTTCCTTATTCTCAAGTGGATTTGGATTGGAGAGATGAGCAGAGCCGCAGCACTTTAGAGTGCAAGGACAAAGCCTCGCGCCCAAAAATTGCTAAAGACATAGAGATTTCAAGCTACGATACGATATTTATTGGATTCCCTATTTGGTGGTATAGTGCGCCACAGATTATTTTTACCTTTTTAGAATCCCACGATTTTAGTGGCAAAGTCATCGTGCCTTTTTGCACAAGCGGTGGAAGCGATTTGAGCAATGCCCCGCGCGATATGGCAAAGTGCGCTCCTAATGCAATTTTTAAAGAGGGCAAACGCTTTAACTTCGGCACAAGCAAGGCAAAACTCACAAAATGGCTTGAGGGTTTAGGGATTTAAGAATGCTCATAGCATAAAAGGATTTTAACTTATTTAAGATATAATCCGTGCTTTAAATTGCAACAAAGGAGCAAAGAATGGTATTTGGGAGTATTCTTATCATTGTTGGTATTATTGCTTTTGGAGTGATATGGCTTATTGGTGCTTATAATTCTCTAGTAACCTTAAAAAACCGCGCACAAAATGCTTTTTCGCAAATTGATGTGCAACTCAAGCGGCGATATGATTTAATCCCAAATCTCATTGAAATCGCTAAAAAATATCTAAGCCACGAGCAAGAAACTTTGATGAAAGTCATAGAGGCAAGAAACACTGCAAAAGGCGCATTAGACAATGTTGCAAAAAATGCACCAGATGCTATCAATGCACTGAATAGTGCTGAAAAATCTTTGCAAAACGCCTTGATGAATTTCAATATGACAATGGAAGCCTACCCTGACTTAAAGTCAAATACTACGATGATACAGCTAAGTGAGGAGTTAGCTTCCACAGAGAATAAAATTGCTTTTGCGCGTCAAGCCTATAATGATAATGTAACAAACTTCAATACCTGCAGACAAATCTTTCCAAATAACATTATTGTAGGATTCTTTTCGCAATTCGCGAAAGATTTACCCCTGTTAGAGTTTGAGGAGAATCGCGAGGTATTAAACCAAGCACCCAAAGTGCAGTTTTAAGGTTTTTTGCAATCTTATAGGGTGTGCTTATGGATTTAGTAGATTCTATTTTTTTGGATAATCATTTTCTTTTAGCCTTGCCTCTAAGCGTTAAGGCTTTGCTTATGGCATTTATCATTGTGGTGTGGATAGTTACCTATAATAAACTTCCCAAAAAAAGTGGTATTTTGTTTCAAAGTCTTGCTACTTTCTTTGCGATTTTGTTCATAATTTTGTTGCTTAATTCTTCTTCACAAATTGTAGATTTCCTAAATTCTTGCACAATGTTTTTTGCAGACATACGCACATCTCTAGGTTTTGATGCGCCCACTCGGTATTTTTTTAATATCAAAACCCTCATTGCACTTCTTGTCTTTGTCGCATTCTGCACACTCATTTTGTTTTTTATCACACGCACTATTTTGGGTAGGGAAGTGAAGCTATCCAATACATTTTGGGAGCATAAAGACACTGCACAATCTAAGATTTTGTGGTGCAATGCTCTCTTTTTCATAATGCTTTTTTTGATTTTTTTGACTGCTTTTTCTTGTTTTGGGCTCATTTTTACTGCGCTAGATAATCCTAGTCAGTTTAATGTAGCTGTGCCATCTCCTTTTGATTTGCCACCTAGAAAAATGGTTCTTGTAGCGGATAATTCTTCTGAAAATTTCCTTATTTCTCTAATTTTAGCATTTATTTTAGTTACGGTGATTTTTTGCACCTTTATTTTTCAAAAATTCTCTTTAGCAAAGCACAGCATTGACAAACTCGCAAAAACACTCAATGCCACAGAAATTACAGAATCTAGTAACTTAGAACAAAAAGAACAAATGCTTTTAAATGTGATTACAGAAATGGCAATTGCCTCTTCTTGCCCTATGCCACGCGTGTTTATTCTCAAAGAGGAGAAAGGTATCAACGCAATGTGTAGTGGGGAATATTTTGGCAAAGAGAAAGAAAAAATAGCGATTTTTGTAACGCAAGGTGCGCTAAATACTCTAAGCCGAGATGAGTTGCAAGGTGTGATAGGGCACGAATTTTCACACGCCTTTCATCGTGATGTTGCGCTCAATCTTAGAATCTTTGCACTTGTATTTGCTCTAAGCCGCTTAGTGGTGGTGGGTGAAGTATTGCTTAGGGCGGTGTCCGATAGTTCTAAAAGAACTTCTCGCTCTAAAGACGATGGTAAAGGCTTTGCTTTGCTTGTTGGCATTGCACTTGTGTTTTTTGCACTTGGATATATCGGTATGTTTTTTGCACAAATCATTCAAGCAGCAATTTCGCGTCAAAAGGAATTTCTAGCTGACGCCTCAAGCACACAATACACACGCAATCCTCAAGGTATAAAATCCGCTTTGCAAACAATCGCACAGGTTTCAAGCACTTATGAAGCAGGTGAAGATTCTCCAAAAAAGCCCACCTATCTTATCAACCCCAAAGCAAGTTCTTGTGCACATATGTTTTTCCTGCCTTGCCGCGCTATGATTTTTGCCACACACCCACCCTTAGAGCAACGAATCCTACGCCTAGAACAAATGGGCGCAAAATAATAGAATCATTTCATCATTTTTCGCTTCTTCCCTTGACAAACACTAAGTGTTAGGATTTATAATGTCATCTAAAAAGGATTAAGAGTGTCAATTGATTCCCCCAATTGATTCCCCCAATCGTAGAATTTTTCTCCAAAAAATAGTTACCTTAAGCACCGCGTTTGCGATTCCAAGTTTTGCAAAGACAAAAAGCAAAGGTAGAATCGCAATTGTTTATTATTCGCACACACAGATTTTTGCAATGTATTTGCAAGGCAGGCTTGGAGCGGATTTGTATAGAATCCATACCGAGCAGGATTATCCAAGTGATTATCAAGTAATGGTGAAACAAGCCGCGCTAGAGCAAAAGAAAAACTACAAGCCCAAACTAAAAGAGGATTTGATGTTTTTAAACTCCTACGATATTTACTTGTAGGCACTCCTTTGTGGGATTTGAGCCTTTCCTCTCCGATTCGCACTTTATTGACAAAAACTAATTTGTAGAGCAAAAAGATCGCACCTTTTATCACCCACGCAGGATATAAGTTCAGTCGCGCGTTAAAAGACATAGAACCCCTCACAAATGCAGATATTCTTCAAGCCTTTGAAATGCAGTTTGCTAAACTAGAAAAGACGGACAAACACCTCAAGCAATTCAACGAAAATCTGCTAATCAATGGAACAGCATTTAATCTCTTACCCCAAAAGAAAATAGAATCTTGGCTTTTGGATTTAAAAATCCTGTGAGATTCCACCTCATCTTGTAACCATACTTTTAATGCGATTCTAAAACAAGGCTAAAAATTATAAAATCTTGAGTTTTTCTTGACTGATAGTTACTCTTATCATTTATAATTTTGTTGCCATTTCAAAAAGAAACAAAAATAACGCACGAATAACTAGCGCAATGTGGAATCTCGTTAGGGATTCAATGTAGTGTATTGAAAGTTATATAGAATTTGAATCAAGGAGAAAAATATGGCAAAGTTAGGTAAATTTTTGGTGTTTTTATGGATACTATTTCTAGGAGGTGTAGCAATGGCAGCAGATAAAAGTTGGGATAAAGTTTTCGCAAAAAGCGAACAGGTTGAGGTGCAGAAAGTGAAGTTTAAAAACCGCTATGGAATCGAGCTTGTTGGGGATTTATATGTTCCGAAAAATGCAGGCAAGAATCTCCCTGCAATCGCAATCAGCGGACCTTTTGGTGCAGTCAAAGAACAGGCGAGCGGATTCTATGCCCAAACGCTCGCACAAAAAGGTTTCATCACTTTAGCCTTTGACCCGTCCTACACAGGCGAGAGCGGCGGAGAACCCCGCAATGTCGCCTCACCGGACATCAACACAGAAGACTTTAGCGCAGCAGTGGATTTTTTGAGCAACCACGCGAATGTGGATTCTAAACGAATCGGAATCTTAGGCATTTGCGGATTTGGAGGATTTGCGCTCAATGCAGCAGCAATGGATACGCGCATTAAGGTTGTCGTAACCTCAACAATGTATGATATGACGCGCGTAACTGCAAAAGGATACAACGACACAATGGACGCAAAGGCGCGCCAAGAGTTGCGGCAGAATCTGAATAAGCAGCGCACAGAGGATTTTAAAAAGGGCACTTTTGCAAAAGCGGCAGGCTTGCCCGAAAAACTCAGCGGTAAGGAGCCATTGTTTATCAAGGAATATTTTGATTATTACAAAACCCCGCGTGGATTCCACGCGCGCGCGATTAATTCCAATGGTGCGTGGAATCTCACTTCGTCTTTGTCATTAATGAATATGCCGATTTTAGCATATAGCGATGAAATCCAAAGCGCGGTTTTGGTGATTCACGGCGAAAAGGCGCATAGTAGATATTTTAGCGAGGACGCGTTCAAGAAACTCAAAGGCAAGAACAAGGAATTGCTGCTTATCAAAGACGCAAATCATGTGGATTTGTATGATAATGCGCAAAAGATTCCGTTTGAAAGAATCGCGCAGTTTTTTAACGAGAATCTGAAATAAAAATAAGGAGTCAAAATGAAAAAATTGCTGCTACTTAGCCTAATCTTGCTTGCAAGTGCTTTTGCCGATGAAACAAAAATCAAAACACTTGTGATTGTTTCGCACCCCTATCCCGAGCATTCTACATTTATCAAGGGCTTAGAGCAAGCTGCTAGGAATGTCAAAGGCGTAGAAGTGCGGAATCTCGAGCAAATTTATGGCTATGACACACGCGCCATCGATGGCGACAGAGAGCGTCAAATCACGCGCGAACATCAAAGAATCGTCTTTTTGTTTCCCACGCATTGGTTTAATATCACGCCGATGATAAAAGCCTATCTGAACGAGACTTGGGGCAGCGTGGGACCGGGACTTTGGCAAGGCAAACAAATGCTTGTCGTCTCCACAGCAGGCGGTGGGCGCAGCACGTATGGCAAAAATGGTAGAGTGGGTGTGGAGCTTAAAGATGTCTTTTTACCGATGAAAGCAAGTGCCTTGCATTGTGGTATGGAATACCTAGAACCTTTGGTGTTTGAGGGTGTTAATTCTAGCCAGCTAGAAAGTTACAAACAAAACTTGATTGAGAGATTGGAAAATTAAAATTGAATTAATAAAAATACAGGAGGGAAAATGGCTTGGACAATTATAGAAGTCTCGAAACAAACAGGAATTTCGCCACACACCCTAAGATTTTGGGCAAAAAAGGGAGTGTTTGAAACAATGATAGACAAAGACGAAAATGGAGTGAGGTATTTTGATAATAAAGCGGTGAAATGGGTTTTGTGGGTTAATTGTTTAAGAAATGCAGGAATGAGCCTAAAAGACATTAAGAAATATGCGACACTACTTACACAAGGCATACATAGTGCGCAGGAAAGAAAAGAAATGCTTGTAAAACAAACACAAGCACTCAAGAAACAGCTTTTGACAATCAATGAATCTATGAAGATGTTAGAAAAGAAAATCGGTATTTATGATGAAATGATTGCAACAGGCGTGGATTTGCTCAATCCACTCAATACACAAGATTATAACTGCAAGGAAAAATAATGAAAAATCAAAATCGTAGAGAATTTCTAAAAACAAGTGCAGCACTTGCTGCAATGGCATTTTTAGGCACACAAACTTTTGCAAATACTAAGGAGGCAAAAATGACAAAAACAGCGATTCCACAACGAAAAATCGGGGATTTTAAAGTCTCTGCAATCGGCTTAGGTTGTATGGGAATGAGCGCAAATCACGGAGAGCCACGCGATAAAAAAGAGATGATTAAGCTGCTGCATAAAGCGGTGGATTTGGGATATACATTCTTTGACACTGCCGAAGTGTATGGACCACATACAAATGAAGAGCTACTCGGCGAGGCTTTAAAAGGCTATAAAGACAAAATTATCATCAATACCAAATTTGGCTTTTATTATCCCTTTGGCAAGCAGCAGCTAGATTCTAGCCGCAAGTCTATTATACGTGCTGTTGATGGGAGCTTGAAGCGCTTACAGAGGGATTGCATTGACCTTTATACGCAACACAGAGTGGATATTGACACGCCCATTGAGGAAGTGGCAGAGACGATGAAAGATTTAGTCAAAATGGGTAAAATCAAGGCGTGGGCATTAGGCGAAGCGGGAGTTAAGACAATACAGAGGGCGCACAAAGTCTTTGCCCCTGTGGCAATGCAAAGTCAATACTCTATGGCATTTCGCGACTTGGAGAAAAATGGCATAATGGACACTTGCGAGAAGTTAGGAATCACGATTGTCGCTTATTCTCCGCTTGATAGAGGATTTTTAGGTGGGGATTTCACAAAAGATACGAAATTTCACCCCACCCTTGACTTCCGCGCGTCTATGCCGCGTTATACCAAAGAAGCCCTAGAGGCAAACCAAAATGTGATTGAATTTATCAAAAAAGTAGCACAGAGCAAAAGTATCAATGGCAAACCTGCTACCATTGCACAAGTTTCTTTAGCGTGGATTCTCTCTAACAAAAGCTTTGTTGTGCCAATCCCTGAAACAACAAAAATCCACAGACTAGAGGAGAATCTAAATGCAAGTTTATTGCACTTTAGCCCAAGCGAGTTAGAAGAAATGAACAAGGAGTTAAGTAAGCTTGTAATTGTAGGCGATAGATATGCTCCCGGAAGTGATGCAGCAAAGAGTGTGGGGCTGTAGATTTAAAATCTTATTTGCACCTTGACAAACACTAAGTGTGAGGGTTTATAATGTCAAATATATTTCATAGTATAAAGGATAAAAAATGCAAAAACACTTAACAAACACAGCTTCACATTCTCGGCGGGATTTTTTGAAAACTTCTGCAATGCTTGGCATTGCTTTAAGCGTAGGCTCATTGCCGCTTTTTGGTGCGGATTCTAAAATCCAAATGCCCACACGCACACTAGGTGCAGGAAGTTATGCCTTTAGCGTTTCTGCCCTCGCCTTTGGTTGTATGGGGCTAAACTACCACCGCTCGCAAAGCTTAAGCAAAAAGGAATCTTTAAAGATTTTAGAAGCTGCGATAGAATCGGGCATTACGCTTTATGACACCGCGCAAGTGTATGGACCAGATAGCAATGAAATCTTGGTTGGCGAACTTTTAAAGCCCTATAACAAAAAACTTTTTATCACCACTAAATTTGGCTTTGGTAAGGACGCAAGTGTGCTAGATAGCTCACCTAAGCGTATTCGCGAAGTTGTAGAGCAAAGCCTAAAAAGACTAAATTTAGAACAGATTCCGCTTCTTTATCAACATAGATTTGACCCCAAAACACCGATTGAAGAAGTGGCAAATTGCGTGAAAGAATTAATTAAAGAGGGCAAGGTTGCGCGGTTTGGCGTGTGTGAGCTAAGCGCAAAAAGCATTGAAGCAGCACATAAAATTTGCCCCATTACTGCCGTGCAAAGCGAATACCACCTAATGTGGCGCAACCCTGAAAGTGAAATTTTCCCTACATTGGAGCGGCTAAAAATTGGCTTTGTTGCCTATTCTCCGCTTAATCGTGGCTACCTAAGTGGCAAACTCAATAGGGATTCTAAGTTTGATAAAAACAACGACAATCGCGCAACTTTCCCGCGATTCCAACCCGATGCAATGGAGGCAAATTACCAAATCATTGAGGCATTAAGAGAATTTGGCAAGGGCAAGAATCCTAATGCAAAAGATTCTAACGCCACTCCCGCACAAGTAGCCATTGCGTATCTTTTAAGCAAAAAGCCTTATATTGTCCCGCTTTTTGGCACGACAAATACCGCGCACTTAGAGGAAAATATACAGGCTTTGGACATCAAATGGAGTGAGCAAGAATTAGCAAACCTAGATTCTAAGCTTGATAAAATCACAATCGTTGGCGATAGATACCCCGCTGAACAAGCAAATAGAGTGGGTAAATAATGTTTTCACGCAGGGAATTTAGCAATCTGCGTTCAAAGCATTGATGGAGAAGCGGGGAGTAAAGTCATCAGCTCATTAGAAGTAACACAAATATATTTTAAGGAGAAACTATGAAACCAACTTTTTCAGTGCGTAGCACCCCTGCACCTAGCACAAATCGCGATATTTTCACGCGGGATTTAGCAGGGGAGCTTGTGGATACCAATGACCCCGAGTTTTTTAAGATTAAAGAGATTATTTTAGAAACAACAAGGCTTACAAGCGAGCTAAATAGCGGACATCATAGCCCAGAGAAGGTGCGGGAGCTGTTTTCGCAAATCATCGGTAAGGAAGTGGATTATAGCACTTGGATTATCCCGCCTTTTTATGTGGATTTTGGCAAAAATATCAGCGTGGGTAAAAATTTCTTTATGAATCAATGCTGCACCTTTATGGATAGGGGCGGAATCACGATTGGCGATGATGTGTTTATCGCGCCAAAGTGCAATCTCACGACAATCAACCACGATTTTAACCCCTACAATCGTCAAGCAACCTTTTGCAAACCCATTATGATTGGTAATCGCGTGTGGATTGGTATTGGCGTAACGATTTGCCCGGGTGTCCGCATTGGGGATAATTCTATTATTGCTGCTGGAAGCGTGGTAACCAAAGATGTTCCTCCAAATGTGATTGTTGGAGGCAACCCAGCCAAAGTGCTAAAAAGTATTGAGGGGTATGAGAGGTAAAAGGGATTAGCTACACTTAGTTCCATTACACCTTTAAGGATTCTATCTGCCAAGCCCCATTACAACGGCAAGCTTTGCAATTTTTTCAATAAATCGCTTAACTTTACCTTTGAAAGATAAGATTCTAAAGTGATTTGAGCCTCTTCAAAAGACGAATCCAAAATAAGATGAATGTTTTTGCCCAAAGGGCAAAGCTCATTAGGATTAGCGTGAAACTTAAAAAGTCTATTTTTGCCATTAGTCTCTTTGCCACCCATAGACTGCACGGCATTAAAAATATCTAAAAGGCTTATTTCTTGTGGTCTTTTGCTTAATGCGCTTCCACCACTGCCTCGTGCCACGCTTACTAAACTCGCAGATTTAAGTTGGGCAAGGATATTGCGGATAATCACGCTATTCACTCCCACAGAATCTGCTAAAGCCTCGCTTGTCATCTTTTTGCAATGGGCTTTGTTAGTATTTGCATTAAATTCTGAATCCTCATTAAAAAACTCCAAACACAAACAGATATGGATAGCAATACTAAAGCGTGAGGGGATTTGCATAAGATTCCTTTGATTGATTTGTGGTATTGTAGCATAAGATTGTATTGTAATACTTGACATTACAACAAAACTGCTTTATACTTCCGCTATTCCTAGTTGTAATATTATTTATTACATTAAAAAAAGGTAAAAATCAAGGAGTCCCAATGAATCTCATTCTTTTTACTATTTTACTTGCTGTATTTGTCGTGCCTAGCTCTATTTCTGGCACAGCTATTGCCTTACCCTATATCGCAGAGGATATTGGAAGCGATACCACGCTCTTACAATGGGTTGTGAATAGCTTTAATCTATTTTTTGCGTGTTTTACGCTCATTTGGGGTGCTATAAGTGATAGATTAGGTGCAAAAACTTGTCTTATTGCTGGGGTGGCAACCTATCTTTTAGGCTCAATACTCTCATTTCTCGCTCCTAGTCTGCTTTGGCTTGATGTGGGTAGAGCTTTAGCGGGGATTGGCGGGGCGAGTGTTTTTGCGTGTGGAAGTGCTATTTTAATTCGCACTTTTGAAGACAAGGAACGAGTGAAAGCCTTTGCATTTTTTGGCACAACCGCAGGGCTTGGCATTACCTTAGGACCTACATTAAGTGGATTCCTCATTGACCTTTTTGCGTGGAGGGCGATTTTTGTCTTTCATTTCCTCACACTTGGGGCTGTTTTGCTCCTTTCTCCTATGTTGCCAAAAGACATACAAAAAGAGCAAAATGCCTTTGCATTTGATAAAACAGGCGCGATTCTCTTTGTCGTCTTTATGTCAAGTTTTATGCTCTTTATTACACAAATCCACGCCCTACAAGATCCTCAAACACTTGGAATATTAGCCTTTTGTATCATTGTAGGGATAGTTTTTGGGGTACAAGAGAGAAGTTTGCACTATAAAAACATTATACCAAATCCTACCCTACACATTCCTCAACCTCTTTTAGACTTTGAAGTGCTTAAAAATACTTCGTTTTTGGGATTTAGCCTTGTAACGGTGATTGCTGGATTTAGCTTTGTCGTATTACTCACTTATTTTCCTACTTTTCTCTCTATAAACTTTGGATTCTCTGCCTCTTTTTCTGGGCTTTTTATGCTCTCCCTCACTGCGCCTATGCTATTTTGTCCCATTCTTGCAGGAAAAATGCTAAACAAAGGGGTAGATTCTAAAGCTCTTGCCCTTGCAATGTCTTTGATGATGAGCGTAGGAATCTTTGCGCTTTTAATCATCTTGCATACTCTAAGTGGCGTTACGTTGCAGCTAATGACGCTTTTAGTGCTTTTTGTTATTGGCTGTGGTATGGGATTACACGCAGGGGCGATTGATGGATTGGCTCTTGGGAGTGTAGAATCTGCTAAAAGTGGCTTAGGAGCAGGAGTGCTTAATTCCTTGCGTTTAGGCTCTGAAGCGGTGGGAGTGAGCCTCTATGGCGCACTTATGGTGGTGTTTATTACCGCAAATCTCTCCTATCTTGTGGATAGTAAAGATTCTGTGTATCCCATTGTGGAGAGTATCGCAAGTGGAAATCTTAGTTTGGTTGAAAATTCTCAAATTATTGCAAATGCATCTTTTATTTATCTGCAATCTTTTTCTTATACTTTAGGAATCTTGGGGCTTATAAGCTTTGCTTTAAGCTTGGGTGTTTGGAGATTACTTAGGAGAATAAAAAGGGATTAGCCACGCAAAGATAATGTGTATAAATCAAATGCCCCTTTAAAAGAATCTAACAAAGTAAATTTCAAGTAGGTTTTTGATAGAATCGCAGAATTTTGCAATAAATTTAAGAGAACAACAAATCCTAAAGAAAAGGATAAAAAGGCGATGAAACTTCAAGATATTTTGTTGGATTCGGATTATGCTTTAGAGCTATTTAGCCAAGATTGCATTGAGCGATTAGAATCAAGGATTACCACAAAAGAAACAAAAGCAGGTGCTTTAACCTACTATGTTTCTTGCCTTATTCGCAATAAAGAAATCAAACTCACCCCAGAAGAAGTCGTGCGCCAACTCTACCTTGATAAACTTATCAATGAATACAAATATCCAATAAGCAGAATTCAAGTGGAATACGCTGTGCATTTTGGACGTGAGGTTAAAAGAGCGGATATTGCGATAATGGATAAACTTCAAATCACAAGTGCGTATATTATTGTTGAGCTTAAAAAGCCAAAATTAAGAGATGGCAAAGAGCAACTTAAAAGTTATTGCAATGCCACAGGTGCGACTATGGCAGTATGGAGCAATGGAAGCCAAATTAGTTATTATCATCGCAAAGACCCAAATTATTTCCAAGAAATTCCTAATATCCCCACAAGCGATAAAAGCCTTAAAGATATTTTGCAAAGCAATTTTACCTTTGCAGATTTGATTGAAAAAGATAAGTTAAAGACACAAAAGAAAAGTTTGAAAAAAATTATTGTGGATATGGAAGATGAGGTTTTAGCAAATGCAGGAGTAGATGTGTTTGAAGAGGTATTTAAGCTCATCTTTATTAAGCTTTATGATGAGTTAGAGGGTGCAAGAGATACACAAAGAAATTTAGAATTTAAAAATTATGGTGAATCTGATACAGAACTAAAAGAAAAAATAGAAAAACTTTTTGCTAAGGCAAAGAAAAAGTGGGAGGGCGTGTTTAGTGATGATGAGAAAATCCGCCTAAGTCCCTCGCATCTAAGTGTTTGTATAGGCTCACTAGAAGAAGTCAAGCTTTTTAATTCTAATTTAGAAGTCATTGATGATGCGTTTGAATATCTTGTCAATAAATCTGCTAAAGGCGAGAAAGGGCAGTATTTCACACCGCGTTATGTGATTGATATGTGTGTAAAAATGTTAAATCCCAAAAAAGAAGAGAGTATGATAGATACCGCAAGTGGAAGCTGTGGATTCCCGATTCATACTTGCTTTTATGTATGGAGAAGCATTTATAAACAAAAAGGTATTGAAGCAAGTCATCTTTTTACAGCAGAGAAAAAAATTCCAGAATGCGAGGATTATGTGAGAGAAAAAATCTTTGGCGTGGATTTTGATGAAAAAAGTGTGCGAGTTTCAAAAATGCTCAATCTCATCGCAGGTGATGGGCATACAAATGTGTTATATCTTAATTCTATTGACTATATGCAATGGGAGGAATGGACGAAAAACGAGGATTGGAACGATGTGTATAATGAGGGCTTTAAAAGGCTAAAGAAACTAAGGGCAAACAAAAATGAAAATAGAGATTTTAACTTTGATATTCTTATGGCAAATCCGCCCTTTGCGGGAGATATTAAAGAAAGCAAGATTCTAGCGCGTTATGAACTAGGCAAAAATGCGAGCGGCAAGACACAAAGCAAGGTGGGACGCGATATTTTGTTTATTGAACGCAATTTGGATATGTTAAAACCGGGTGGGAGAATGGCTATCGTGCTTCCACAAGGGAGATTCAACAATTCAAGCGATAAATACATAAGAGAATTTATAGCACAAAGGGCTAGAATCTTGGCAGTAGTTGGGCTACATCAAAATGTCTTTAAGCCCCATACAGGCACAAAAACAAGCGTTTTATTCCTGCAAAAATGGGGTGGAGATGATGGAAAAGGTGGGGAGCTTTGCCCTAAAAAAGAGGATTATAATATTTTCTTTGCGACACAAAGTCTGCCTAGTAAGGATAATTCAGGCGAGAAAATCTACTATGAAAAGCTAGACTCACACGAACATTTAATCGTCAAGCACGATTTGTTTCATCCGCATTTAGAGGGCGATGAACCGATTTTACAAAAGGGCGAGAGTGAGGAAGCATTTGAGCAAAGAATGCAAGAATATAAAGCAAATTGCGAAAAATACAAAGACTTGCAATCAGATGGAATCGCTGAAGCTTTTATAGAATTTGCCAAAAGTGAGGGTTTAAGCTTTTGGAGGGAGGAGTAAGCAGAAATGGTGGAATATAAGATATTTTGTGATGAAAGCAATCATTTAGAATATAAAGATAATCCTACACTAAGGTCAAACATTATGGTTTTAGGTGGTATAAATGTGCTTTCAAAAGATATAGAACGCATTAATAAGCACATTAAATATTTAAAACATAAACATAATCATAAAAAAGAATTAAAATGGACAAAACTTATTGCTTTGCAACAAAAATTTTATGATGAAATCATAGAGTTTTTCTTTAATGAAGAAGCTCTCAAATTTCAAGCTCTTTTAATGCCTGATAAAAGAAATCTAAAACACGATATTTATAATCAAGGAAATGCTGATATCTTCTATTACAAAATGTATTATTATATTTTTAAAAATCTTTTAGAAAATGAAATTAATCAAAACATTAATACCAAGGTTAAAATATATCTAGATTATAAAGATACGCGTTGTGGCGATAGAATAAAAGAATTACTCAATGTGTTACACAATAAATTTAAAGATGCCATTAACTTTCAATGTTTTACTACTCAATCTCACGAAGCAAATTTGATTCAAGTTGTAGATATTTTTATAGGAGCTATTGCCTATAAAGCAAGAGATGATATAGAGCATAAAAGCGAGATAAAAAACCATATAGTGCAAAAAATAGAATCTCTATCCAATGCAAAGCTTGAGTTAGGCACTCCACCTTGGGAAAGCAAATTTAATATATTTAGAATAGAGCTTGGAAAAGGTAGATAATCAATGTATCCTTTGTTAGATTTTAGCTCTTGTTTATGCGAAAATGACAAAATCAATTTAGCCTATGAGCATTTTAAAAAGGATTTTATTTTAACACCCCTTTATTTAGCAGATTATATTTATATTAATCCACAATCTCATAGGAAACTAAAAGGCAAAGAAAAGATCTTTTGGCACATTACAACAAGAGAAAATAAGAATAATAAAAAAAGAGAATTTGATATACAAAGAGCCTGTAGGATATGTTGGATTAAACAAATCATCATTAATTATACTCATCAAGAAGTTAAAGCTTTTTATCATAAAGAAAAAAGAGAGATCCGCTTTTATCTATGGTTGTATAATTACGATTTTGTAGTTATTTTACAAAAACTAGGGAAAACAGACTCATTTTTAGTAACAAGTTTTTACATTGATAAAGGCTATAATAAAAAAATTTACCAAAGCCGCTATGAAGAATACATAAATAAAAAAGATCCTAAACTTAAAGGCTGTGAATGGTTTTGATAGGTAATGTTTGCAGGAGCGTTTTGGCAGCTCCAAAAGCTATAAAGCTTTGCCATCTCTTTCTACCAACGGTAGTTAAGCAGACTGATTATACACAATTTTTGATAAATGGCAAATAAGGTAATAAAAATGAATCAATATCTACAAAAGAAATTCCCACATCTTGAGTTAAGTGTGCTAAAGCTTAGTGAAGTGCAAAGGGATAATGAAAGTTTAATTTTAGGCTCTAATTTTAACAGCAATACACGGCGAAAAGCATTGCAAACTCTCAAATCAAATAACAAAGTCAGTGATTATTTTGATTTAATAAGCACTACAATTTCATCAATTACAGAACCTAGTTATATTTATGGTTTAACGCATTCTTTAGGAAATTTTTTACAAGATGTGGATTTAACACAAGATGCTTTAGGAAGCAACAAGAAAGAAGTAAAAGAAAATGATTTTATTATTTCAAGGCTTCGTTCTTATCTGCAAGAAATGGCAGTCATTCAAACAAAAAATTATAAACAATTAGTATCCACAGAATACCTTGTTTATCGCCCTAAAACAAATCTTTTATCCTCAAATACTTTAATGGTTTTTGCTTTGAGTGAAATCGTGCAAACAATATTAAATTGTAGTCAATATGGAACAGAGCACCCAAGATTTTATGAATTTGTATTCAATGAGCTACCCATACCAGATTGTGTATTTGGGCTAAATTACGAGATAGATTCTATGCTCAATAAAGCCTACCATACTCTAGAGCAAAGCAAAGTCTTATATAAAGAAGCGGAAACTTTGCTATATGTCGAATTGGGGCTTGACCCAGCTAATCCAATGCAAAGCATTTTGCAATCTCATAGCAATAACATAAACTTTCGCATTGCTACCCTAAAAGAATCCTTTCTAAAAACAGGCAGATTAGATTCTGAATATTATCAAGTCAAGTATGAAAGAAACGAAGCAATGATAAAATCTAAGCCTTATGCGAGATTAAAGGACATAGTAGAGATTAAAAAATCCATAGAGCCCGGTAGCGGGCGTATAGAGAAAGTGGAATCCCCTTTATAAGAGTAAGCAATCTTAGCACCTTTGGGATAAGCTAAACTGAAGTATTTTTAGATTCTAAGGATTTCAAAAAAGGCGAATTAGAATCATTCTATCCGAAAGCAAACACAATTTTACTTAGTAAAGATGGCAGCATAGGGATTAGCTATTGCCTAGAGAACGATTTAGAGTGCGTTACAAGCGGGGCGATTTTGCATCTGACAATTAAAAATCAAGCCCTTGTTCTACCTCAATATCTAAGCTTAGTTTTAAATGCGCTGCCTACCAAACTTCAGGCGCAAAGGGATAGCGGAGGCTCCATTATCGCACATTGGAAAATAAGTGAGATTGAAAACCTCTTAATCCCCTTACTAGAGCTTTCTATTCAAGAAAAAATAGAATCTAAAATCACACAAAGCTTTGCTTTAAGGGCAAAAAGCAAAGAGTTATTAGAGGAGGCTAAAGCAAAGGTGGAGGAAAAAATAAGTTTGCTTTAACCCGCCAATCCCCCCACCGCTTTTGTGTCTTTAAGATTCTAAAAGAGGCAATCCAAAGCAGCAATCCCACAAAGGTAACACTCGTAAGGGAGACAAAGCAAAGTACCATATAGGATAAAATACACTTGAGAAAAGCGGGGAGCAACTGCAAGGGAATGAAGATGAGTGAGAATGTTCATATATGCGAGCAAAACTGCAATCATCGTGCTTTGAACAATAAGGATTGTCGTGGTTGCACACACCCTGCATTTCTATTCTTGACAAATACCAAGTATCAGGCTTTATAATTACAAAATAAATTTTTAAGGAGAGAGAATGCAGGCATTATTACTCAATGGTTCAAAAAAATTTGGAATGGATAACGGGAGATTAAACGCCACTTTGCAAGACGTGGCAAAGCAGACTTTGGAATCTCTAGGGTTTAAGGTAACTGAAACAATCATTGACAAAGGTTACAACGCGCAAGAGGAGGTGCGAAAAATCGCGGATTCTGATGTGCTGATTTATCAAATGCCCGCGTGGTGGATGGGCGAGCCTTGGATTGTCAAAAAATACATTGATGAGGTTTATATGGAGGGTGCTGGGATTCTCTTTCAAAACGATGGACGTAGCCGCAAAGATGAAAGCCTAAAATATGGCAGCGGGGGCTTGTCTCAAGGCAAAAGAGTAATGTTTAGCGTTACTTGGAACGCACCGCTTGGGGCTTTTACAGATAAAGACGCCTTTTTTGAGGGCTTGGGAGTGGAAATCGTGTATTTGCATTTGCGTAAAGCGCACGAGTTTTTGGGAATGCAAGTTTTGCCTACCTTTATCTGTAACGATGTTGTCAAAAATCCGCAAGTGGAGCGATATATCCAAGACTATGAGGCGCATTTAAGGCGAGTATTGGGCTAGAGTATCTTTCTTTATTTTTCCAAAATCCCCTTGACAGACACCAAGTGTAATGCTTTATAATGTCATTTTATTTCTTAAAATAAGGAGGAATAATGCAAGAGCATAAAGAATCACTAAAGCGCAGGGAGTTTCTAAAAACCTCTGCAAAGTTTGGTGCAATGGCAAGTTTAGCAAGTTTGAGCGGATTTGCCTTAAGCGCGTGTGATTCTAAAGTGGATAAAACAGATTCCGCACGCAATATTCAAGGCACACAAAAAGCGGGAGAATCCCAAATTTCACAGAACATTCAAGGAGACACAATGGAATTTGTAACTTTAAATAATGGCGTAAAAATGCCTATCTTAGGCTATGGAGTTTTTCAAGTAGAACCAAAAGAAACACAAAGGTGCGTAGAGGACGCAATCAGCGTGGGATATAGGAGCATTGATACCGCACAAGCGTATTTCAACGAAGAGGGTGTGGGTGCGGCGATAAAGACAGCCCTACAAGGCGGAGTGAAGCGCGAGGAGCTTTTCATCACAACAAAGCTTTGGATTAACAACTACCCCGAAGAAAAGGCACTCAAAGCGTGTGAGGAATCTTTAGCTAAACTAGGCTTAGATTATATAGATTTAATGCTGCTTCATCAGCCCTTTAGCGATACTTATGGCGCGTGGAGAGCGTTAAGCAGATTCTATAAAGAGGGAAGATTCAAAGCCATTGGTGTAAGCAACTTTTACCCTGATAGAATCGCCGATTTTTGTTTGAATAACGAAGTCAAGCCCGCGCTCAATCAAATAGAATGCAACCCGTTCCACGCGCAGTTTGAAGCGCAAAAAGTCTTGCAAGAATATAATGTCGCTATGGAATCGTGGGCGCCTTTTGGCGAGGGTAAAAACAATATGTTTAGCAATCCCACATTAAGCGAAATTGGCAAAAAATACAACAAAAGCATTGCGCAAGTCATTTTGCGTTGGCAGATTCAGCGGGGCATTATTTGTATCCCAAAAACGACAAGAAAAGAGCGAATGATTGAAAATATCAGTGTGTTTGACTTTGCCTTAAGTGAGCAAGATATGCAAACCATTGCGGGGCTTGATAATAAACAAAGCTTGTTTTTAAACCATCAAGACCCACAAACCGCTAAATTTTTGATTGAGATTCATAAGGATAAGTTCTAGGAAGTAATAAAGGCAAAAGGAGCAAAATAAAAATGAGGCTAAAAAACAGCAAACGACGCAAATTTCTCAAAACCTCACTCGCGCTTGTGGGGTTTGGAATGAGCCTTAGTTATGCAAAAAACAACACAACTTTTGCAAAGGAGCAAACGATGAATCTTACCGCAAAAGCAGAGCAAACTTTAAAGCAACTTTTTGGCAGCACCAATGTTTCGCTTGCAAAAACTGACCCCGAGTTTTTTAGCAATTATGTTAATTTTGCATTTGACGAAGTACCGCAACATTCCAATTTAAATTTGCAGGAGCGGCTGATGATTATTTGCGCCTCTCTTGTGGCGATTCCTGCGCTTAGCGAATTTAAGACAATAGCGCAAGCTGCACTAAAGAATCAAGTCTCGCCTGTGGCGCTTAAGGAGATTGTTTATCAAGCAACTCCTTATGTTGGTATGGGCAAGGCGATTGATTTTGTTAATGCTACAAATGAGATTTTTGCAGCAAACAAAATTTCCCTGCCTTTGCAGCCCCAAAGCGCGACAAATAGAGAGAATCGTAAGGAAAAGGGGCTTGCCACACAACGTGAGCTTTTTGGCGAGGCGATAGATAAGGGTAATGCGGCAGCGCCCGCAGATGTAAAGCATATCCGCGAGTTTTTATCGGCAAATTGTTTTGGAGATTATTATACAAGAGGTGGGTTGGATTTGAAGTTTAGAGAATTGCTTACCTTTGTTTATATTCTCTCAATGGGCGGTGCAGAGCCACAGCTTAAAGGACATATTGTAGGTAATTTACGAATCGGCAATGATAGGGCATTGCTCGTTTCTGTCGTAACCGCGCTTGTGCCATACATTGGTTATCCACGAAGTCTCAATGCCTTCAATGCGATTGATGAGCTTTCGCCCTATAAATAAACCTTAGTTAAGAATCCCGAATAAACGATTATCTCTTGCTTGATAGCTTAAGTTATTTTTATAACAAAATAAACCTAAGTTAAATCGGGATTCTACCAAAAATTACTTAGGGCTTTGATATGTCCTAATATTGCATTATTAAAAGGAGTAACAATGTCAAATCTCCACGATTCCACACTTCGCCTCATCTATCCTCAATGGCAGGGTGGTGATATTGCCGCTTGGTTTCCCGATTTAAGCCCAAAGGAAGCGGCACAGGGTTATATCCTCGGCGCGCAGATTTTAAACTTACTTGTGGATTCTATCCATACAAGTGCGAATAGTGCTGTTGTGAATGTTGCGCAAGAGTTTAGTTTAAATAGTGCCAAACAACGCATTGTAGAGGACGGCATTATAGATAAATCCGCGCTTTTGCGTCAAAGTGAAGCTGCACTCTCAATCCTAAACGCACGCAAACCCTCCCGCGTGCTTACGCTTGGAGGGGAATGCGCGGTGAGCGTGCCGAGTTTTTGTTATCTTGCAAATCTCTATGCGGACGATGTCGCATTGCTATGGATAGACGCACACCCAGACATTGGCTTGCCTTATGATGACTTTTACAAAGGTTATCACGCAATGGCAATGAGTGCAATCATTGGGCGGGGAGGCTTGCGCGAGAGTTTTGCATTGCCTGCAAGCCTCAAGGGAAGTCGTGCGTTGCTTGTTGGGTTGCATTCTAATGAGGCGGAGCATTATGCGAGCCGACAGAAAGAATTTGGGTTAAAAAGTCTTTTGGCAGACGAAGTGGATTGTCCAAAAATCCTAGAATGGCTTAAGTCTCTTGGCTGCAAAAAGGTGATGATTCATTTAGATTTAGATGTGCTAGACGCAAAGGAACTCTATATTGCTGTGGGCAATACAGGAAAGCTAAGTATTGCACAAGTATCGCAGATTATCCAAAGTGTGGCGAGGGAATACGATGTGGTAGGACTTAGCATTGCCGAACATTTTCCCAAAGCACAGATAAAGCTTAGGGGATTGTTGCAGGATTTGCCATTGATAAAAGAAAGCTAGATTGCTTTTTGCAGGGTAAATCTCTAGGCTTGCGTTATTTTTAAGCAGAATCTACATTAGATTGCGGGCAGAGAATGCCAAAAAATTAGCTATAATTAGGTATGAAATAAGGAGAAATAATGACGAATCGTAGAGAATTTATGAGATTTGGTGCAGCTTGTTTGGGCGCGGCGATGATGCCAAATCTTTTGCAAGGTGTAGAGAAAAATAGCAGAATCCTTGAGGAGGTTTTTACGCTTAATGATGGAGTAAAAATCCCAAAACTTGGACTTGGAGTGTGGCGGATTGAGGATAGCATTGTAGAAAATGTCATTCAAGAAGCGTTGAAAGTCGGCTACCGCCATATTGACACGGCACAAGCCTATGGCAACGAACGAGGCGTGGGCGCAGCAGTACGAAAGAGTGGGCTAAAACGTGAGGAATTATTTATTACAAGTAAAGTTCGCGCAGAGTATAAGGACAAAAAGAGTGCAGCGGATTCAATAGACGCAACACTTAAAACAATGGGGCTAGATTTTGTGGATTTGATGTTGATTCATAGCCCGCAGCCTTGGGCGAGCTTCCGCAAAGGGGATTATTTCCAAGAAAATGTAGAAGTTTGGGAAGCACTTGAGGAAGCACAAAAAGCGGGCAAAGTGCGAAGTATCGGGGTGAGTAACTTTGAACAGAAAGATTTGCAGAATCTTTTTAAAAACGGCAAGGTCAAACCATCAACGAATCAGATTCTTGTGCATATTGGCAACACGCCCTTTGAATTGATAGATTTTTGCAAGAAGCAGGGCATTTTAGTTGAGGCATATTCGCCTATTGCGCACGGAGAACTGCTTCGGGATAGTCGTATTGTTGCTATGGCGCAAAAATACAATGTTTCTCCCGCACAACTTTGCATTCGCTATACCTTAGAATTGGGGCTTGTTTCCTTGCCAAAGAGCAAAACACCTGCATACATTGCCCAAAATGCTGAACTAGGATTCGCACTCTCTAAGTCGGATTTGGATTCTCTCAAAAAGATGAAGTTTCGGGATTATGGCGAGCATTCAAGCTTCCCTGTTTTTGGTGGGAAGTAGGAGTTGTGTTTGGAATCACTTGTTTCTATGCAAAATATCGGTAGGGAAATGGCAAAAAAGCTCCGTTCTGTTGGGATAGATTCTCCTACAATGCTCCGCGAGCTCGGTGCAGAGGAGGCTTTTGTGCGTTTAAAAGAAGTTTATCCTAATATGTGCGTCGTGTTTCTCTATACTTTAGAGGGTGCAATTACAAATAGGGAATACAATAAACTGCCGCTTTCACGCAAAAAGGAATTGAAAGCCTTTAGTGATTCGTTAGGAATTGTGGAGAATGGGAGTTAAACGCGTTAAGTAGCGAAGTAAAGGAATGAATATGGAATCTGTATTTGCTAGCAAAAATGCTTTGTTACTTTGCGCGTATGCACAGGAAAAATATGGTGATAGGCTAGAATTTTTGTGGAAAAAGTTTCCAAAAAATGCTATTTTGCGCAAAAGAAAAACAAGAAAATGGTATGCGGCTTTTTGCGTGGTGGATAGAACAAAACTTGGCTTGAAAGAATCGGGTTTGGTAGAGATTCTGAATCTCAAGATGGACCCGCAAGATGTTCTTGCATTTGTAGATAACAAAAGGATTTTTAAGGCATACCATATGAATAAAAAACATTGGGCAAGCATTATCCTAGACGATGATAGGGAGTTTTTTGAAAATCTCTGCAATTTTTTAGATGAAAGTTACGCACTTGCATAGCACAAAGAAAGATAGAAAAAATAGAATCTCGCCCAACCCCGATAATCCCTTTCCAATCAAGGGCATTGATTATGTTTGCTATGTCAAGCCCATCATAAAGAATCCAAATGTCATCGTGGGCGACTTTACATATATTAGTGATAGCGATTTTGAGAGGCATATCAGCCACCATTACGCATTTAATGGAGATAAACTCATTATCGGCAAATTCTGTCAAATCGCTGCGGGTGTGGAATTTGTGATGAATGGAGCAAATCATCAAATGAATGCGGTAAGCACCTTTCCTTTTAATATTTTTGAGGGTTGGAATGCGCCACCTCCAACACCCGAAAATCTGCCTCTTAAGGGTGATACAATCATTGGCAATGATGTGTGGATTGGGCAAAATGCCACGATTTTGCCCGGTGTGCGTATTGGTGATGGTGCGATTATTGGCGCAAATGCTGTTGTGGGAAGCAACATTGCGCCTTATAGCATTGTGGTGGGGAATCCTGCAAAAGAAATCAGAAAGCGTTTTGATGAGGAGCTTATCTCGCTTTTACTCGCGTTTCAATGGTGGGATAAGAGCATAGATGAGATTCAAACTCTAATCCCACTTCTCACTTGCAGCGATTTACAAAGGGTAAAAGGGGAGCTGAAAAAGCAAAGAGAGAAATAAATGGCACAGAGTATTTATCCTGTTCTTAAAGACTTTTTAAAATCAAATTTTTGCATTGCCTGATTCTTTAATTATTATTCACCAAAAGAATAAATTTCTATCAAGTTGCCTTCAGGGTCAGCAATATAGCAAGTTCTTTGTCTCCACGGCATTGTTGTAGGCGCAAAGATACTCTCTGCACCCATTCCCACGACTCTTGCATATTCTTTATCTACTTGACTAAAAGAGTCAAGTTCGAAAGCTATCTCAAATGTGCCGTTATTTCCCTTTGGGTAGCCATATTGCTGTGATGTCATTTTTTCAAATTCCTTGCGCGGAAACATAATAAGACGAATCGTATCCGAATAAAATTCTACATTGGGTTCATCACCATTCCAATCTGTCTTTAGCCCTATAATGTCCCTATAAAAAGCGACCATTTTTGCTATGTCGGTAACAAATAATCCAATAGCTGAAAGTTTCATCGTGCCCCTCCACTTGAAAATAAAATAAAAAATGCCATAATACAGGAATATTGTTAAAATCCAAAATTACTTTTCTTATTGATTCTTTATCGCCTTTTTCACACACTTTATCGCCCAATCATAATGGCTTGAAGTTGCACTCACACAATAGCTCCCAAGACTTGTATTGCCGCACCAAGCATAATGCTTTTTTACAAAAAGCGTCTTTGGGGGCAGAGATTCTATCAACGCAATACAATTTGTAAAGCTTTCTTGCAATATCTCTTTTGCCTTTTGTAGTGGGGTGCTTTGGTGTTTGAGATAAATCTCTTTATTCATTTTAGGATAAGTTTTGAAATTATAAGGTGGAGGGAGAAAAGGCACAAAATCACTTGTTTTATTAAGATTTGTCCGCACAAATACAAGCAACAATTCCTGCCATTCATACAAATGCACAAGCACATCACGCAAAGTTTTATCACGTTCATTATAGGGTAGTTCCGCTTCCTGCAAGTGCAAAGGCATTTTTTCAATGAGTGTAAAAAGCTTAGCAAAATTCTCTTTTGCAGTTTCTAAAAGAGCGGCTTTGTTCGTAGGGCGAGGCATAGAGAATCCTTAAAAGTTTGATTGATAAAAGAAGCATTATTATACCTTAAGAGTTTGAATCTTTGTATATTTTAAAGCCTCTTTTTGATAAGGCAAGGCAAGAAATTCACCCTTAAAATGTGAATCCATAAGCTTTTTAGAGTTTTTGAAGCTTGTTTTAAATCCCCTAGTTTATAGCACTTATGGAGATTTTTGCACTCTTTGGGCTTAAATTTCTTGATTGGTCCTTTATTGATGTTTGCTTTAGCATTGCCAAAATCGGACCTATTGCCCTTATATTCTTGCTTTATATTGTTATAGTGATGTTTTCGTATAAAGTGAATCTTTGAATTGCCCTTTGATACCTCGCTTGTTGCTTTGCCTTTGGTGGGGCAATGAGGATTTGAGCAATAAGGCAAATTTCAAATGGCAAGCGATGATTGCCCAGCCTGATTTTATCACACAAGAACTCTTTGAATAGGCGCAAAAGGAGGTGCAAAACAAAAAGGGTATAGACTGCTCCAATGCACGATTATTGCGCTTTGAAGAAGGGCTTTGCGTGCAAATACTACATACGGGCTCGTATGATGAGGAGCCACAAAGTCTCGCAAAAATAGAGGAATTTATTGCACACAATGGTTTGCAAAACGACATCGGTGGAACAAAAGATAGCTTCATAAGAAGACATCACGAAATCTACTTGAGTAACCCAAACAAAACTCCAGCGCATAAGCTTAAAACGATTCTACGCATTCCTGTGCAGGAAGTGTGAGAAGTGCAAGGGGTGAAAGGCTGAAACTTGCAGTAAATTAAGCTTTTGGTTCAATTTGTTTATAGCTTGGTTTGGTATAATATTGGGTTTGGAATTACAATAAAAAAGAAAATTTAAGGAGGATTTTATGACCGCAATAATAGAGAGTGTGCGAAAGGATTCTAATGCGGAATCTACATTAAACTATAAGATTTATAACCAAGACTGCACAAAGGGGCTTAAAACACTCCCAGATAATTCTATTGATTGTATTATTACTGACCCGCCTTATTTTATTGATGGTATGGGGAGTGAATGGAATGATACAAACCTCAAAGCCAAAGCTTCAAAAAGTGGTGTGATTGGAGGGTTGCCTGTGGGTATGAAATTTGATAAAACACAAGGGGAGAGACTGCAAGAGTTTATGTCTCCTCTAGCAAAAGAATTTTATAGAATCTTAAAGCCCGGGGCATTTTGTATTGTGTTCTCTCAAGCAAGGCTTTATCATAGAATGGCGATGAGTTTAGATTTGGCAGGATTTGAAATAAGAGATATGTTAGCGTGGAAATATGAGGGACAAGCAAAAGCATTCTCTCAAACACACTTTATCAAAAAGGATAAAAGCCTAACACAAGAGCAAAAAGAATCTTTAATCAAAGAATTAGAGGGCTATAAAACGCCTCAATTAAAACCTCAAATTGAACCTATGGTAATGGCGCAAAAAGCAAAAGAGGGGACGTTCGTGCAAAATTGGCAAAAGCATAAATTAGGACTTGTCAATACAAAAGAGAGTTTAGATGGGAAATTTCCTAGCAATGTAATGGAGGTGAGCAAACACACAAGAAAGAATGAAAGTGATATAAAAATAGAGCATTTAACGCCTAAACCTGTGTGTCTTATCTCTCATCTTATCAGGCTTTTTACACAAGAGGGGCAAATCGTGCTGGACCCCTTTATGGGAAGTGGCTCTCACGGTGTTGCTGCCTTAAATAATCATCGCTTTTTTATAGGTTATGAGATTGAGAAAAAATATTTTGAAATAGCAAAAAAACGAATAGAGCAAGAAGTTTTATGAAGCAGGATTTTAAGATGAATGAGCAAGAAGTTTTAGAAACTTTCAAAATAATTACTAAATATTACGAAGAATGCCTTAAGGATTATGGGGTAAAATCTATAAAATTAAAAGATTCAAAGGGAAATTACACCAAAGATGCTTTAGTTCTTGTATATTTGGCACGAAACTATCCAAATACAAAAGCAATTTCAAAGACAGAATTAACAGATTTTGTAAGAAAATTTTATCCCGATGTGAGCGATGTGCAACAAGCAAGGCATTTAAGCAAACAAGGCGGATATAATATTATTTCGGGCACAAGAGGCGATATAGGAGCTAAAATAGGAGCGGGATATTATCAACTCATTACCCTAGAAAAACCTTATCCCTCATTTAAACCCGATAGACGAAGTGGGATAGAATCCGCAGACTTTGAAAGCTTAAAAAAAGAATATGATTACAAATGTGCGACTTGTGGTAGCATTGAGGGAAAACCTCACAATATCCGCAAAAATGAGATTACAAAATTACAAGAGGGACATATGAATCCGAGCCTACCGCTAGAAATTGGCAATATTATCCCCCAATGCCAAGTGTGTAACCGACCTGATAGGGATAGATGGATTTATGATAAAACAGGGAGAGTGATAGAAATAGCCGATTCTGATGATGGCAAAAGAGTGGTTGAAAAATATTTTAAAAGAGTAAGCACACATACAAAGGAATATTTTTTAGAATTTTTGAAAAAGCTTTTGAAATTGAGATGATTAACTAAGGAGACCCAATGCGCTACTTCATCGGTATAGCGTCAAAAAATCATATTCAAATAGGACAAGCAGGGGGATTTTGCCAACTCTGCCACGGCAAAGCCGCACCGCTTAAAAGAATGAAGCAAGGGGATAAAATCATCTATTATAGTCCCAAGCTTACTATGGAATCTAAAGAGTCCTATCAAGCATTTACAGCACTCGGTGAAATCGCTGATGAAAATGTGTATCAAGTGGAGATGTTTAAGGGCTTCTTTCCCTTTAGGCGCGATGTGCTATGGAGCGAAATTAAGCGAGAATGCCCTTTAAGTGTGGCAAAGACACACCAAGAGTGGAAAGCATACGCAAGCAAACTACGTTTTGGGCATTTTGAAGTCTCTAAAGAGTTTTTTCACTTCCTTGCAGAATATATGACAAAGGATTCTTAAATGCAAAATACAATCTGCCAAAGTTGCGGTATGCCCCTCACTTCAAAGGAGCAAATGGGGTTAGAAAAAGACGGAAACGTGAGCCGTGATTATTGCAAGTATTGCTATGAAAAAGGCGAATTTATCCATAAAGTCTCACTGCAAGAGTATATACAAATGTGCTCAATGTATGGCGCACAAGCGGGAATGAGCAATGAACAATTCAAAGCACACTGCACAAAATTATTCCCGACACTCAAAAGGTGGCAAACGTCTTAAGCTCCAATTTTAACCCTCCCCACAACCTTAAAATCTGATTCTACCTCTTTTATGCTGCAACTTAATTTAACTTTCACACAGAATCTCACCACTTTTCTTGCTTTCTAAACTATAAACTTATATAAACTTCTCAATCCCCATTCCCTTTAACCTCCCCT
>NZ_JAIEFA010000094.1 GCF_029067145.1 Helicobacter sp.
TCAATAAATAATGAAGAAAATATCCAATGAAAAAATTAAAGTTTGCGTTTTGTATAATCCCTGACTTCTTCGTCTAAGGCAATCATTTCCTCTTTGCTTTTAAAATGGATTTTATTAAAGGTTTGCATAGAATCTTGCACGATTTGTGTCATTGTGCCAAAAGAAATAGAATCTTGTAGAAAGGCTTCTACGGCAATTTCATTCGCGGCATTTAGCACTAAACCAAGCTTAGGATTCTCTAGTAATGCGGATTTAAGATTCCATAGAGGATAGCGCGCACTTTCAATCTTTTGGAGTTGATAATTTTTGTTTTGAAAGTCTAGTTGCGAAATAATAGAATCCGGGATTGCTTTGTTTGTATGGAAAGAATGCAAAAAAGATTCGGGTAACCCAAGTCCAAGCTGTATTGCATACGCAATAGGTAATTGCATATTTGCATTGGCAAAATGCGCCACAACGCTGCCGTCCCAAAACTCTACAAGGGCGTGAATGTGAGAGTTACGCTCTATTAAAGCATCAATATTTTTGCTTCCAAAGAGCCAATAGGCTTCTAGGATTTCAAAAAGTTTATTTACCATTGTTGCCGAATCAATCGTGATTTTTTTGCCCATTTGCCAATTTGGGTGTTTTAGGGCGTTGAGTGCATTTTGATGTGGAATTTCGCTTAAATCCATATCGCGAAATGCCCCACCGCTTGCAGTTATGTAGAGATTCCTAAAAGGACGAGAGGTTTTAGGAAATCCCAACAAATAGCTAAGGCTAAAATGTTCGCTATCAATGGGAATAATTTTTGAAATATCAATCAATTCCCCGCCAGCCACTAGACTTTCTTTGTTTGCCAAAGCAACTTTTTTGCCACAATGGATTGCGCAAAGTGTCGGTTCTAAACCTAAAAATCCTGTGAGCGCATTGAGGACTAATTTGGATTTAGAATCCAAAATTGCTTGGAGGATTCCCTCTTTGCCGATATAGATTTCCCCTTGAAATTCAGGAGTAATTTTAGGAATATCTTGCGCATCGGCAATCGCAATAGCTTTAGGGCGGTGTTCTAAAATCTGCTTGTTTAAAAGAGAAATGTTTTTTCCTGCGCCTAGCACTTCAATTTCTAAACAGAATCGTTTGGCGATTTCTAAAGCATTGACGCCAATAGAGCCACTGCAACCAAGAATAATCATAGGTTAATCATCTGCAAAAGAGTGTAAAGAATGATGACAGCAAAGAAATAGCCATCAAGTCGGTCAAGGATTCCGCCGTGTCCAGGCAAAATAGAGCCGCTGTCTTTGACGCCTGCTTGACGTTTAAGATAACTTTCGTATAAGTCGCCAAATACGCTTGTAATGCTTGTAATAAATGTGAGAATTAAAGAGGTAAAGAATCCGCAAACTCCAAGCCCAACTAGTGAGCCAATGAGGGTTGCGATTCCAACCCCAACAAGCACTCCCTCTTTGGTTTTATTAGGAGAAGTAGGACAGAAAGCGGAATTGCTAAAAAGTTTGCTTCCTAAGAGTTTGCCTCCAAAATAGGCAAAACTATCCGTAAGCCCTACGATGACAATCAACCAAATGAGGGCGTTAATGGAATTGTCTAAATAGAGTAAATACAAAAAAATAAATGGAATCGTAGGATAAATAAAGGGTAACATTTGCTCTATTGTTCCCTTTTTGGTATAGCTTTGGTATGCACCCAAAAGCACCAAAATACAAAAGACACCAAGCGGGGATTCTAAAAGATAGACGCTTAACCATATTGCAAGCGCAAAGGATAGGAATGGGAGGCTTGGAGTTGTTTTGTTGTAAAGTTTGTAGGACTCATAAAAGCCGATGATAAAGGCTATTCCAAACACTACCCATAGGAGCAAAGGGTGATGAAAGATGATAATCAAGAGGACTGCAACAAGTATAAAAAACGCTGTATAAAGACGCGTTGGCTCAATAAACTTCAAATTTGTAGGCATAAAGATTCCTGAAATTTCTTAAAATTTAATTAATTTAAGCTTAGATTATAACTCAAAAAGCTTTTAAAGTGCTTGAAAATATATTTTATCTTTGTGATTTTTGGGATTCTGCTTGTAAAATCATAGCGTTTTGCGATCAAAAGCATAGAATCGCAAGGGAGCAACCACAGAGGATTGCTGATTTTATGTTTATTCTGCAGAAATGGCGATACTTAGAATCTTATCGTCTTGTTGGATAGAATCTAATACTGCAAGGCTTGCCTTGTCGTTAGGAGCAATTTGCCCAAAGATAGTGTGTTCTCCGTCCAAGTGGGGTTGTGGTGCAAAACAAATAAAAAACTGACTCCCTCCTGTGTCTCGTCCCGCGTGCGCCATAGAGAGTGAGCCTTTGAAATGCTTGTGCGGATTGTTTTCTAATTCGCATTTGATACGATAGCCCGGTCCTCCGCGCCCGCTACCTTCAGGGCAACCACCTTGTGCGACAAATCCACGAATGACGCGGTGAAAAATTAAATGATTATAGAATCCGCTTTGGGCGAGACTTGCAAAATTTGCCACCGTGTTGGGTGCTTCTTTAGGGAAAAGTTTAAATTTCATTTCTCCTTTTTCTGTTGCAATGGTTGCATATTGCATTGAGTTGAGTTCTTCTTGTGTTGGATTAAATTCTTTTAATTCCATTTTTAAATCCTTAGTGTAAAATTAAAGTTTTTATTGTAGTATTTTAAGCATTAAAAATTGCAAAAGGACAAGTATGGCAAAAATTATCCTTATCGTGCTTTTGGCACTTAGCGCGAATGCAAAATATCCGCAATGGCTACAAGATAGCGTCAAAGTCGTTGCAGAGTTTGAACAACCCAATCGGCATATACCAAGCTATGTTGAGGGCTATGGTTTTGTAATAAATCATAATTTAGTCCTTACAAGCGCAAAGATTGTTTTTGACAAGAAAAAAGCAGAGGAGATTACGCTCTACCATACAGAAGTTTTGGGGCAGCCGATTGCTTGTTTAAGCCACGCCAAAATTTTGGCATTAGACGATAATTTGGATTTGGCTGTGCTAGAAGTAGAAAGATTTACTGATATTTATTGCAATGTTTTGCCTACGCCAAATTTTCGCGAATTGAGTTTCAAAAAAACTTATTTCAATCTCTTAAAAGAGCCTATCCAAATTCCATTCAAAACGCTTTTGGAAGAGAATTTGGAGATTTCTTATTTTGGTGAGCAAGATTGGTCAGAGTTTTTGCGCAGTAGAATCCCATTAAAAAGCTTTTTGGATTTCTCTAAAGAAGAAAAAGAAAAAATACTTGGTATGCCATTGTTCATAGAAAATGATTTTTTGGGTTTAAAGGTAAAAGAGTTCCCTAATGCTTCAAGTGAAAGCCTAAAAGTAGGAATCCTAACACACAAGGAGATTCTGGATTTTTTGTGCAAATTAGAAAATGAAACTTTAGTTTTCAAAAATAAAAAGGATTTGAAAGAGTTTTGCAAACAACCTTAAAATAAAAGCAAAATTCCTCGTTCATTAGCAAGATTAAAGTAAAATAAAGATAAAATCGCGAACTTTAAGCAAGATTAAATAAAAGGGAAGGAATGTCAGACCTACTCAATCAAGATATTCAAAATGTTAATATAGAGGATTCCATTAAAGAAAGTTATTTGGACTATTCTATGAGCGTCATTGTGGGGCGTGCATTACCCGATGCAAGAGACGGATTGAAGCCTGTGCATCGTAGGATTTTGTATGCGATGTATGAATTAGGCGTTACTTCAAGAGTTGCCTATAAAAAGAGCGCAAGAATCGTAGGAGATGTCATCGGTAAATACCACCCACACGGAGACACCGCAGTTTATGACGCATTAGTCCGAATGGCACAAGATTTTTCTATGCGTTTAGAATTGGTAGATGGACAAGGAAACTTCGGAAGTATTGATGGCGATAGTGCGGCGGCAATGCGTTATACTGAAGCAAGAATGACACAAGCCGCAGAGGAATTGTTGCGTGATATTGATAAAGACACTGTGGATTTCTTGCCAAACTATGATGACACTTTGCAAGAGCCAGATATTTTGCCAAGTCGCTTGCCAAACTTGTTGATTAATGGTTCTAATGGAATTGCGGTAGGAATGGCAACAAACATTCCTCCCCACCGCGTAGATGAGATTATAGACGCGTTAATTTATTTGATTGACAATCCCAAAGCCTCATTGGAAGAAATTTTGCAATTTATTGAAGGTCCAGATTTTCCAACCGGTGGGATTATCTATGGCAAAAGTGGAATCCGCGAAGCCTATGAGAGCGGACGCGGGCGCATTAGAATCCGCGCGAAAACGCATATTGAAAAAACTAAAACAAAAGACATTATCGTGATTGATGAGATTCCGTATCAAGTCAATAAAGCGCGCCTTGTAGAGCAGATTGCCGAACTTGCCAAAGATAAGGTGATTGAGGGAATCTCTGAAGTGCGTGATGAATCCGACCGCGACGGAATCCGCGTTGTTGTGGAGCTAAAGCGCGAAGCAATGAGTGAGATTGTGCTTAATCATCTCTTTAAATCCACGCCTATGGAATCCACTTTTGGAATCATTTTGCTTGCAATCCACAATAAAGAGCCAAAAGTTTTCACGCTTTTAGAGTTGTTGGAACTTTTTATTTCTCATCGCAAAAGCGTAGTGATTCGGCGGACGATTTTTGAATTAGAAAAAGCCAAAGCGCGTGCGCATATTTTAGAGGGCTTGAAAACTGCACTTGAAAACATTGATGAAATTGTCGCACTCATTCGTGCAAGTAGCGACCCAAAAGTCGCCAAAGAGGGCTTAGTAAGCAAGTTTAATCTAAGTGAGATTCAGGCACAAGCAATTCTTGATATGCGTTTGCAAAGATTAACAGGCTTGGAGCGCGATAAAATAGAGAATGAATACCAAGAACTTTTAAAGGAAATTGCACGATTGAGTGAGATATTAAAAAGTGAAGCGAAATTAAATGCAATCATCAAAGAGGAATTATTAGAATCCAAAGAAAAATTTTCAACGAAGCGAAAAACTGCGATTGAAGAGGATTATGAAAATATTGATATGGAGGATTTAATTCCTAATGAACCTGTGGTTGTAACGATGAGCCATCGCGGCTATGTGAAACGCGTGCCGGTGCGCACTTATGAAAAACAAAATCGTGGAGGCAAAGGAAAAATCTCTGCGAATACGCACGAAGATGATTTTATTGAAAGTTTCTTTGTCTCTGATACGCACGATACAATTATGTTTATTACTAACAAAGGGCAGCTTTATTGGCTCAAGGTTTATAGAATCCCAGAGGCAAGTAGAACAGCAATTGGTAAGGCAGTAGTGAATCTCATTAATCTAAGTTCCGATGAAAAGATTATGGCAACGATTACGACAAAAGACTTTAACGAGGACAAATCTATCGCGTTTTTTACCAAAAATGGAATCATTAAGCGCACCAATTTGAGTGAGTTTAAAAATATCCGAAGTGTAGGCGTCCGAGCCATTAATTTAGATGAAAACGATGAGCTTGTTACAGCAAAAATCATCTATCCTAGCATTAAAGAAATTCTAGTCGTAACTTACGAGGGAATGTGCGTGCGCTTTGGTGTGGAAAATGTGCGTGAAATTGGGCGTGTGGCGCGCGGTGTCACAGCAATCAAATTCAAAATGCCAAACGATTATGTGATTGGCGCAACTACAATCATAGATGAAAATGAAGAGATTTTGAGCGTGAGCGAAAAAGGAATCGGTAAGCGCACAGAAGTGAATGAATATAGAATCACGAATCGTGGAGGCAAGGGTGTGATTGCGATGAAGCTTACAGGTAAGACTGGTAAGCTTGTAGGGGTTGTCAATGTAGATGAAAAAATGGACCTTATGGTGCTTACAAGTAGCGGTAAGATGATTCGTGTAGATATGCAAAGCATTCGTAAGGCAGGACGCGCGACAAGTGGGGTGATTATCGTCAATGTAGATGATGACAAGGTTGTCTCTATTGCGCGTTGTCCCAAAGAAGAAAAGGAATCGGAAGCAAGTGAGGGCGATGAGGGCGAGGAGACAAGATTGCTTGGAGGCGATAATTTAGAATAATGTGGAGGATTCTGTTAGGGATAATGTATTTGACTGCTTTTTGTGAGGCGTCAGAATATATTTTTTCTTATAGAGTTGCAGCAAGAGATAGTATGCTTTTAAACGAAAAATATTATTTTTCTCCTGCAATGGTAAGTGCAAATATTTTGCGTCAAGCAAAGAATCCTTATAAAAAATGCACAATTAGCCACGAGGCAAAAACTGAAAAAGCTTTGCTTCGCGACTATAAAGAGAAAATTTTAGAATGTTTTTTGAATTGGGGAGTGAAGCTAGAAGATAACACGCAAGTGCAGAATTTGCAAGGCAAATCCATAACTTATTTAATGATTCCGCCAACACGCATACAAATAGAGTATGCTGATGGAATCGCAACGATTTACGCACTCACTCGTGATATAAATAAGGCAATAAAAGCAATAAAGGAGTAAAGATGAAATTAGCTATCGTTGAAGATGATATTAATATGCGAAAATCTCTTGAAATTGCATTAGGGGAATACGATGAATTTGAGGTTGTGAGCTTCAAAAGTGCAAAAGACGCGCTTAAAAAGCTTGATGATAGTATAGATTTAGTCATCACGGATATTAATATGCCCCAAATGGACGGCTTGGAGTTTTTAAAAGTCTTAAATGGACGTTATGAGGCGCTTATTATCACTGGGAATGCAACTTTGAGTAAGGCGATTGATTCCATTCGTTTAGGCGTGAAAGATTTTTTGACAAAGCCATTTGAGATTGAAACTCTCGTGGAGGCGATTTTACGCGCTAAAAAAGCACAAGAAGTAATAGCAAAAGCAAGCAAGAAATCACTAAAAGCTGGAAAATCAAACGATAAAATCTCTGAAAATAAGCAGTTTATTGCAAGCTCACCTGCATTAGAAAATTCGCTTAAACTCGCAAATAAAGCTGCCAAAACTGACGCTTCTGTGCTTTTGCTTGGAGAAAGTGGAGTAGGAAAAGAATTGTTTGCAAATTATATTCATCAAAGCTCCCCTAGAGCGCAAATGCCTTTTGTTGCACTAAATATGGCTGCGATTCCAGATAATTTGCTAGAATCTGAACTTTTTGGTTATGAAAAGGGAGCATTTACAGACGCCACAGAGGGTAGAGCTGGGAAGTTTGAAGCAGCCAATGGCGGAAGCATTTTCTTGGACGAAATCGGAGAAATGCCTGCTTCTTTACAAGCGAAGCTTTTGCGTGTTTTGCAAGAAAAGGAAGTCGTGCGTTTGGGAAGTTCAAAGCCTATCAAGGTGGATATTCGCTTCATTGCTGCAACAAATGCAGATATTCAAAAAAAGATTCAAAAAGGTGAATTTCGGGAGGATTTGTTTTTTAGATTGCAAACGATTCCGATTCGTATTCCACCTTTGCGGGAAAGAGCAGAGGAGATTATTCCGCTGTGTGAATGGAAGCTAGAACAAGTAGATAAACAATATGGCGTAGGCAAAAAACATTGGGGAAAGGGAGCGCAAGAACAATTGCTTGCTTATCGTTGGCCTGGTAATATTCGCGAGCTACTTTCCGTGATAGAACGCGCAGCGATTCTGTGCGAGGGAGAGGAAATTATGGTAGAGGATTTGTTTTTAAGCTCTCGTGAGAGTGGAGGCAAAAAGAAAATTGCCAATTTAGAGGAAGAGTTGATTTATGAGGCTCTTAAGGCAAGTGATTCTGATGTGGATAGTGCAGCAGAGTTATTGGGATTCAAAAAAGAATTGCTTTTAAGTAAAATGGAACGTTATAATATCAAACTTTAAAGGAGAAAAAATGAGAAAATTTAACATTGCTGTTGTAGGCGCGACCGGTGCGGTGGGAGAAGAGATTTTTAGAGTTTTGGGCGAGCGCAATTTGCCGATTAACAAACTTGTGCCATTAGCAAGTGCGCGTAGTGTGGGCAAAGAGGTAGAGTTTGGAGAGGAGAGGATTAAAGTCAAAGAGCTAACCCACGAAATCTTTGAAGAAGAAAACATTGAAATTGCTTTCTTTTCTGCGGGTGGAAGCATTAGTGCGGAGTTTGCACCAAGTGCGGCAAAGGCGGGTGCAGTCGTAATTGATAATACAAGTCATTTTAGAATGCAAGAAGATGTTCCGCTTGTCGTGCCTGAAGTCAATCCGCAAGACATTGCTTTATGGGAGAAAACAGGAATTATTGCAAATCCTAATTGTTCTACAATCCAAATGGTGCAAGTCCTAGAGCCTCTGCACAGAGCCTTTGGAATCCAGCGCGTAGATGTTAGCACTTATCAAGCGGTTTCAGGTGCAGGCAAAAAGGGAATGGAGGAGCTTGTAACACAAATGCAAAAATTCTTTGATTTTAGCTTAGAAGAATGCGAGCCAAAGGCATTTCCACACAGAATAGCGTTAAATGTGATTCCACATATTGATGTATTTTTGGGCAATGACTATACCAAAGAAGAAATGAAAATGGTGAATGAAACAAACAAAATTATGCACAGCGATTTTGCGGTAAGTGCAACTTGCGTGCGTGTGCCTGTGCTTAGAAGTCATAGTGAAGCCATTACGATTAAATTTGCGCGTGAAGTGAGTGCTAAAGAAGCACAAGAAGTGTTAAGTAAAGCAGAAAGTGTGGTATTGATTGACAATCCGCAAGAAAAATCTTATCCTATGCCAATTATTGCCACAGATAGAGACGAAACCTATGTGGGCAGAATCCGTGTAGATAATTATGATAAAAGTATTTTGCACCTTTGGTGCGTTGCAGACCAAATCCGCGTGGGTGCGGCAACAAATGCAGTGAGAATTGCACAAAAATGGATTGCAATGCAGGGTTAAGCGGAGGTTTGCAGAGTTTTTAAGGAATCTTATGGCGATTCATTCTATTTTGTTTGTATGTTTGGGAAATATTTGTCGCTCTCCCTTAGCAGAGGGAATCGCAAGAAAGCTTGCAAAAGAAGCGGGATTGTCTTTGCGCATAGATTCTGCCGGAACGAGCGGGTGGCATATTGATGAGCCACCTTGTGAGCATTCTATTATGGTAGGCAAGCGGCACGGGATTGATATTTCTTGTCTTAAAGGGCGCAAAGTCAGTGTGTATGGCGATTTAGAATTTGATTTGATTGTCGCAATGGATAAGCAAAACTATCACGACTTATTGCAGTTAGGTTTTCCACAAGAAAAACTTGCTTTAATGGGAGATTTTGGCTTAAAAGGGCAAGAGATTCCAGACCCTTATTATTTTAAGGATTTAGATGGCTTTGAGAAAGTCTATTCTATGTTAGAAAATGCGATTCGTGAGTTACTGCGTCATTGCGCGGAATGAACAAAGCAAGAGATGAAGCAATCTATAATAAACTAGAGTAATTTTTCATTTTGTTTTTGCGGGCGTTATTTATAACGCGTGGCAATCTATAATAATTTATCTCGCCATTGAATATTTTTTGATTGCTAAAGTTATGGATTGTTTCGGACAAGTCCTCGCAAGGACGAGACGCGGTGTGTCTGCTCCCTACAAGAAAAACTTATAAACAACGCTTGTAATTGTCAAAAGTCCTGTGATAAATACGAATCCGTCCAATAAGGGATTTTTATATTTTTTGAGTTTTCCTACACTCCAAATTGCGATAATGGGCATTAAAAATAAAATCGCCGCAATGATTGGACCTCCCAAATCTTCAATGAAACCCAAAATGCTAGGATTAAGATAGGCAACAAGGATAATTGTAAAATACATAAACAAAGTGCTAAAGATTTTGATACTGCGGAGATTGGGTGCTTCATTGCCACTTAGTTTAATAGCTTTTCTTATGATTCCGTTCAAGCCCTCAAATGCCCCAAAATAATGCCCAAAAAATGAGCTAACAATCGCCAAAAACGCCACAAGCGGTGCTCCTAAAGCAATAATGGGTGTATGGAATTGATTTGCAAAATAAGAAAGAATCGGAATGTTTGCCTCTCTTGCTTTGGCGAAATCCTCCGCATTGAGACACAAAATACAAGAAAAGACAAAAAACATTACAAACACAAGCAGTAAAACTGCAGTGCGAAAAAGAATCTGATTTGCCTTTTCTTGTGAGTTGGGATAGGTTTTGCGCACGCTAAGGGTAAAGGTGGAAATTGCAGGAGAATGATTGAAAGCAAATACAAGCACAGGCAAAGTAAGCCAAACAACTTGGATTAATTCCTCAAAACTCGGCATTTTTTGTAGGGATTCTAGTTTCCAATAGGGAATTAGGTAGAGAGAAAATGCGAAAAGCACTGCACACAAGGGATAGACAAGTGCATTACAAGCTTTGGTAATCGTTTCTACTTTGAATATCATTACTGCCATCATCGCACTAACAAGCACAAAAGCAAGTCCTGCGCGTGCAAGAGGATAAAGCGTCATCGTGTTTGGGTCGTAAAGACTAACAAGATTTAGCTGATGAACGAAAAAACTTGCAAAAGTGTTGGTAATGCCCACCCCATAAGCAAGACAAATAGGATAAATCGCAAAGAAATAAAGAAGTGTGATAAAAAAACTGATTCCGCGTCCCCAATATTCCTCTGCCGCGTGCGTAATATCGTGCTCTGTATTTTTGGATTCATTGACGAAGCGGCTAAGTGCGCGGTGTGAGAGCCACACCATAGGAAAGATGAGAAAGCTCATCAATACCACAGGATAGAATCCCCCAGTGCCTGCGCGAATGGGTAAAAACAATATTCCAGCACCTACCGCAGTGCCAAAAAGCGAGAGTGTCCAACGTGTGTCAAAGTGATTCCATTGCATTTGAGATTCCTTTTGTTTGAAAATAAAAGTTTATAATGCCAAGTAAAAGAAACTGCTTAAAAATTGGAAATTTTGGGATAATTTTGTATTTATTTGGAGATGACGAATGTTTGTGGTGCGTGTCTTTGTGAATATTCTGTAAAAAATGCGTGGCAATCTATAATAATGCAAATAAAACAATGGAATTGTAAAAGAATTAAAAGCAAAAGTTAAAGGAGAAATTTTGGAATGCGGATTTTTCGTGTTGCTCGTAAGATGAGGGAGAAACCCTCATCAAAGAAAGAGGAGAAACTAGAAGCTGTATTTTACTTCTACTCTTGCTCTTGCACGAGTTTCATCGTCGTATTGAGCACCAGATGGAGCGTCAGTCATCAAGTAAGCATAGTAACCACTGATTGTAAGGTTTTTGTTGTGCTTCCAGCTGATTCTTGGAGTGATTTCTTGGAAATCTGTATCTTTAATTGTTGCATTTCCTGAAGTAACTTCGTTGTTACCCCAAACATAATCCAAGCCGATTCTTAGTCTGTTATCAATCATAGAATAACCGATTGCACCATAGAATACGCTGATTTCTTGCTCAGTTCCGAAACCATGCACGCCTGTTGGTAATAATGCAGAAGTGCTGATTCCTGTTGCAGCATTTTGCCACCAGATTGCTCCAGCGTATTTGAATGCTGTGCCATCATCATTAAGTGTAACAGCTGTTCCGTCTTGGAAGTTTGTAACCCAACCAAGTTTTACATCTAGTGGAACATCATATTCTTGAGCGAAGTTTGCACCTAAGTTAAGAACAAATAAGTCGTTTGCTTCTGCAATGTTTGATTTTATTTGAGAAGTCGCAGCAGGACCATGTAATACACCCAATACAGAATCCGAATCATTATTTAATGAAGCAATTGCATATTGTAATGCAACATCAAAGGTAGCATTATTCCAGCTTAATTCACCAAATCCTAGTGCATCTACTGCATCTTGGATATAGAATCCCCAAAGTTGAGCACCAAAGTGTCCATAGTCTGTATCTACACCATAAATACCTGCTAGAGCATAAAGAGGTTTAGTTACAGAACCACCTGTGTTATCACCTGTGAGATAGCCTTTTTGAACATCATCAATACTCCAAGAGTCAAATGCACCTGCTGCAAAAGTGAAGCCTTCTAAGTCGCTGTTTAGAACTAGGATACCTGTTCCTCTATCGTCATCACCCGCATTTGTTACAGGAGTAGCTAATCTTTGCTTACCAATGATAACAGTTGTAGCTGTGCTATCAGGAGTAATCACTGCATTAAAGGTGCTTACACCAAAGCTTCCGTCTTTACCTGAACCAAAACCAGTGCCTAAGCCACCTGTTCCTTGAACATTATTTTGCTCATTGTTGTAAAGAATCCCGAAGTTGAATGCAACATTATCTGCCACAGGAGCTTTGAAGTCTGCTACTGCTTTCCAGCGGTGAGTGTTTGTGTCATCTCCACCATCTTTTTTAGCGAAGCCTTTATTTTCATAGTAATCACTGTTGTAGCGGTATCTTAAGTAACCACTAACATCAATTCCTTTAATTGCATCTTCTAAAGGTTGAGCAAAACTTGCAGTAGAGAATGCACCCAAAGCAACACTTGCTGCTAAACTTAATTTTAGAAATTTCATTTTAATCTCCTTGATTGAATTTCGAAATTACAATCTGATTTCAAACCAAAAGTGAAAAATCTGAAACGAATGTTTCACTTTCCCTAATTGATTGTCAATCAAATAACCTCAACTTTGACTTTAGGTTAGAATTCAGCCAAAGCTAAAAAATATTTTATCATAAAAAATAAAAAATGCAAAGTATTCTGTGCAATATTTTTTTGAGTTTATATAATAAAGATTACAAAATTTAATATGATAATAATTCCTCTACTGCGTCATTACGAGGAATGGAACGACGAAGCAACCCAAAATGTAAGAATCTCGCTTTTTAAGATTCCATTGTAAAAATTAATTTGTGCTAGATTATGGATTGCTTCACTGCGTTCGCAATGACGCGCAAGGGTAAGGAGGATTTGAGAGAACGCACAAAAGAATAAATAATAAAGATTATTTGTGTAAGCAATGTGCAATTTGTTTGTAATGTGCGTTGATTTCTGATTCTTTTTCGCGTTCCTCTGGTGTGATTTGTTCTATAATTTCCTTTGCTTTGGTACAATCTTTGAGCTTGTAGTATCCCCACGCTAGAGAATCCAAATAATAGGTATTTTGTGGTTCTTTTTCTAGTGCGAGTTGTACATATTGCATTCCCTCGTGGATTCGTGTAGAATCCTTAAAATCGTGCTCAATCATCAAATACCCTAAATAATTCCAATAAAGCGCGTCATCTAAGCTTTGGGCGGCGGTTTTTAAGTCGTGTTCAATTTCTATTAATTTAGCGCGTGGGTGGGATTTGAGGTTTTCGTAACTCATCATTGCATAGTAGGCAAGATAGTTTAAATCGTGCGTGTTTTGATAAAGTAATTTCGCCTGCTTGATACTATTTGAAAAGTCTTTTTGGAGGCGATAGACTTCCAATAAAATTTCATCGCGGGAGTCAATTTTGGGGTTTTGTAGTAAAAATGCTTTGGCTAAATCAAGCCTTTTGAGTCTGAAATATAGCTCTAATGTGAATTTTGCATAATTTTGGTCGCCTAAAGCTGTGTAGAGATTCGTATAAATTCGCGCCGCTTCAAGATAGTTTTTGGATTCTGTGTAAATAATCGCAAGTTTTTCGCCGATAAGCTTAGAGATTCCGTGTATTCGGATATGTGTTTCATAAAGTGTAATGGTTTTTTGCGGTTCTCGTAAAAAAATCAGATAAATTGCCCCTAATTTATCTAAAATCATTTCGTTTTGCGTGAGTGCATAGGCGTGATTTAGTGTTTGGGCTGCGCTTTTGAAGTCCTCACGTAAGAAATAAACAGAAGCAAGCGTTTCGTAATTTTGCGCACTTTTGTTATAAGAGATGAGAATTTTTGCTTCCTTTAATGCTTCATCAAGGCTTTTTGTGCTTGTAAGAATCCCTACCAATGCGCCGCGCACATCGTCGTCTTTGGGGTATTTTGCTAGATATTCATACGCTTGTTTTTTGGCATTTTCAAAATCTTGTTGTGCGACTAGAATCCCTAGAATCTCTTTTAGATAGCTTTTGTCAGGGCGGATTGCGTAAGCTTTGGCAAAGGATTCTTTGGCATTTTGTAAGTCTTGCGTATCTAGTGCCGCATAACCTTGCATAATATAAATGTCTTCCTCATTTTCTGGAAAATTTGTATTCAAAAAAGAGAATTTAAAATCATTTGTCCTAAGACAACCCACAAGACCTAAAACTAAGAGTAAAACAATACTGAAACTTATCAAAAGTTTATTTTTTGACCACACCGATACATTCCTTTAATAAATCTGTCCATTCTTCTTTGTAGCAATCCCAAAAAGGGAATCGGACGCATTGCGCAGGACGCTTTGGGTAGATTTGACATCTGCCATTTTTAAAAAATACGCAAGAATATGCGCCATTGCTTTCTAAAATCTCGCATAAAGAATAGCGATAGCCAACTTTTTTGACAAATTTTTGACAAAATGTGTCAAACTCTAAGCCTAAAAATTGTGCGATTCCTTGTATTTCTTGCGGTGTTACAAAGATATAGCCCGCTTCTCCTGTGCAACATTTGCCGCCGCATTGTTCGCATTTGCTTGAATCAAAGCCAAAGGGAAAGTCCGAATCTTTTAACATTTGATACTCCAAGTTTTGGCTTTTTTGTAAATCCCAAGCACTTCTTGCGTGAAATCTAAGTCAATATGGGTAACTAGCGGAGGCAGAATCTTGCATTGACTTTTGGAATTTTTTTTGCAACGACACAATACCAAAGTTGCGCTTTTATCTAGCTTTGGATAAACAAAACGCAAGCAAATTGGACGCATTTTGTAAGAATGTAACACATTAAAAAGATGAAAAATCGCTTTTGCGTCGTAGCAAAAGATAAATTCTCCTGTGGGTTTGAGCAGGGAATTGACTTTGCGAGCAAAATCTAAAAAGGGCAAGTTTTGGGCATAACGCGCGCTAAAAATATCAGAATTTTGGGACTTCACCACTCCATCGTGATAAAAGGGAGGATTGCTTAAAATAATGTCAAAAGCCGCTTGGGTTGTAGAATACGTTTTTTGGGATTCTATACTTTGGGATTCTGCATTTTGGGAATTTACGCTTTGGGTGGGTTGGGAGTTGAAATCGTATTCTAAAAAGTCCGCACAAATCAAATGTGCTTGGGTGTGATTTATGCGCAGATTGTGAGCGCAAAACTCTGCCATTTTAGGATTTTTTTCTATCATTGTTAATTTGCATTTGGAATCTCTTGCGCACAATAAACCCAACACTCCACAGCCCGCGCCAACTTCTAGGAGATGATGACGCATTTTCAAAAAAGGAAGTGCGAAATCATAGAGAAATAATGTATCGCTGTTGTAACAATAGCCATTTTTGGGTTGATAGATTTGCATTTGGGATTCTTTTAAGGCAGTGTGCTGATTTCTAGTGCGAATTTCTTTTGTTTTTGTGAATCTTGAATGTGCAGAGTGATAGAATCCGCTTGCACTTGGTAAGATAAAGAATGGTTGCCTCGCTTCAGGTTTTGTGTAAATCCGCTTGCATTAGAGAGTTTGTTTTGTCCAAAAAAGATTTCATTGCCTAAGAGGACAGCTTGTAAATCTAGGTCATCAAAATGGCTGTCTCCTAATAATCGCCGCATAAAAGAATCTTTAGAATAACAGGTTTGATTTAAACAAACTTTGTTTGCATAGCATTCCATTTGGAGTAGTAAAACGCCCGCATTGAAAATCTCTAAAGTTGTGTGGTTGGGATAGGTTTTGATGAATCCTAAATCATAGAATTTGAAGTCTTTTGTAGAAAAAAAGATTGTTTTGGAGGTAGAATTTTGTATGTTTTGGGGCGTTTTGGCGCACCCCAAAACTACAAAGAGAATAAGTCCTAAGGAGGCGAGACTTAGAATTGTTCGCCTGTTAAGATACGATACCATCTTTTTCCGTCAAGTTTAAGTTCCATACTGACTTGGCAAAGTCCGTCTTTATAAACGGTTTCTACGATTTCTGCATTACGAATCACCGCTAATACTTTTGTTTTCACGGTTGAGTTTTTAAGCACCATATCTCGCACGGTGTCTTGTGCATTGACGCGGATTCCATACATTTTCTCACCGATTTGTCGGTAAGCATCTACGATTGCCGCGCGTTTTGCCAATGCTAGAGCTTGTGCTGGAGAGAGTGTAGATTCTGGTGCAACACCCATACCAATCGCGCTAATTTCAATAATGCTTGAAGGAGTGATGATTGGCGCGTTTGGAATCACAATATCATCGCCTCCTACTTCAATGCCTTGCAAACCTGCTGGAGAGTTAGAGTTTCTGCCGTGTGAGCTTGCATAAGGGCTTTGAGAGCTTGAGTTTGCTACTACGGTATTGCCTGCTTTGCCAATAGGGCTAATGGTTTCACTTGTGGATACAGAATCAATTTGCTGTGCTGCAAATAAACTACTTGCTAAAAGCGTTCCCGCTAAAACTAATGAGATAGATGTTTTTCTTGTCATTTCAATCCTTTTTGACATTTGAGATAAAAATCCTGAAGCAATTAGTGTTCCACTTTTGACAAAAGCACTTCTCGTAAATAAGTTATCATTGCTTCTATACCCTCTATATAGAGTGCTTGCGCCTTTTGCCAAAGGTTTTGCATATTGTTATGAGGCAAATGCAAGCTTGCTAGGGCAATGGCATAAAGAAAATGGCTTAAAGTCCCACCAAATAGAATCCCAATAAAAGGATTGTTTTGTCCCTCTTTAGAAAGGATTTCAAAGATTCTATCTAGCGCGATAAAAAGGGATTTTTTGGATTCTACCTTGACTTTGAAGCCGTCTTGAATTTTGTTTTTAAATGCAAGAATTTCAAAGAAATACTTTTGTGTTTCTTTGGTGTAAAAGTCCCCTTGAAGCGGGTCTTTAAAAAGAGATTTAAGGTTTTTAATCTCTTGGGCTTTATCAATAGACTTTAGCTCAAAGTCTTGATAATGCACAGCTTGTGCGCCTGTGATTTTTGCTCCGTCATTGAGATTTAGGATATTAAAGGGTTTTAATGCCCTAAAAGCTTCCTCTAAAGCAGTGCGCGAGAGAGAATAAAGAGCGTCAGAATAAATATCCTCGCTGAAATTTCCCGCCACAGGGTAGGCGTCCTCTGGAATCTGTGCCTCTTCGTCTTCATAATAGGAGTTTTGAGCGTGCTTTTTCGCACCTTTTTTGTATCCGCAATCCAAGCCGCACAAAATCACATCACTTCCTAAATAACTTGCAAGCGATGCTCCTGCATTACCCACCAAAGGCGCGGTAAAACGCACTTTAAAACGCGGTGCATTGAGATTTGCTGCACTAGAGCCGTCGCGTTCAAAGAGATAAATTTCTTTCGCAAGACTTTTTGCCTTTTTGTCTAACACGCTTGCACAAAGTAATGGAATCTCTCCTAATGGAGCGGCTTTTAATACTTCATCTAGATAATCGTGTCGCTCAATTTCTATTTGAAAATCTGGCGTAATGCCTGCCTTAAGAAGCGGTTTTAGCGCAGTTCCACAACTAAAAAGAATCATTTTGTGCTGGTTTTGTTTAATAAAAGGAAGCAAGAAATCAAGGCTAGGACCATTTGCTATGACGCAAATAGGAGCATTAATGCGTTTAGGTTCTAAAAGCATAGGCGCAAGAGGAAAGCTTAGTTTATTGACGATTCCGCGCATTTCATCTTCAAAAGTTCCCCAGCCACGCAAGGTTTGCGAATGCATTTCAAAAACGATTCCGCGCGCACTTTGATTGAGCGGCGTTTGATACATCATCAGTTCAAAGCGCACGATAGAAGTGCTGATTTTGCGCGTCAAAAAGAAATGGTTGATATAGTCTCGGTGCATCATACTTTCTAAGAAAATGTAACCCGCTCTGTGTTCAGTTTTGCTAAAAAGCAAGGCAAAATCCACAAAAAAGCACGCGATTCTAAACAAATCAAAGGATTCCTCAAAAATAAAGAAATTATGAATCATCGCATAATTTTCTGCTAAAATCTGCAAGAAAATTCCTCCTCCTAAGCCAAAGAGATTGAGGCTTGGCAAAAAATCACTTGGCAAGTGATAAGCAGCAACCCCGCCATTGTCTGCGGCAAATTCAAGGATTCCATTGATTAAAATACTGCTATAAGGGAACTTTTCATTCATCATTTCTGCACGCGTGCCATAAATACGATTCCATTTTTCGTTAATCGGAGGATTATAAGCGCAATTTTGATGCACTTCTAGCATACTTGATTTGCCATCAATCAAAGGGAAAAGGAAGCTATTTTGTGCAAAATTAAGAATGTTGATTCCTTCTTCTCCAATATAAAGTTGATATTCTTTAGCGGGTTGTTGCAATCTTTCAAATAAATTGGGATAATCGGTTTGAAAAAATGCAAGGTTTTGATGGAATCGTGAGGTTACAAAGGCTTCAATTTCTTCACAACTGCTATTTTGTAAGACTTCTACAATTCCTCTGTATTTTTGGTTTTGATTTGTCATTGCGATTCCTAAAATTTTAATCTGCGCATTTTAGCAAAAATTTTAAAAAGCAAGGACAAAAAAGCAAAATTTTTGAGTTTGTAGTTTATAATATCTGCTTTGAAATTTTTTTAAAGGCAGCTTATGCAAGATTACAAGATTTTTACAGGAACTGCGCACCCAGAGTTTTCTCAACGCGTTGCAAAAGAGTTGGATATTGAGCTATCCCAAGCGGAAGTAACGCGCTTTAGTGATGGAGAAATTGGGATTCGTATTTGTGAAAGTGTGCGAGGGAAAGATGTGTTTGTGATTCAATCCACTTGCGCTCCCGCGAATGATAATTTAATGGAATTACTCATTATGATTGACGCACTCAAACGCAGTTCGGCAAAATCTATTAATATCATTATGCCTTATTTTGGTTATGCAAGACAAGACCGCAAAGCTTCCCCCCGCGTCCCTATTAGCGCGAAATTGGTTGCGGATTTGCTGCAACGAGCCGGCATTACGCGACTTGTCGCAATGGATTTGCACGCGGGACAGATTCAAGGATTTTTTGATATTCCCGTGGATAATCTTTATGGTTCTATTGTTTTTAAAGAACACATTATCTCTAAGAATTTTAAAAATCCTATTGTGGCAAGTCCAGATATTGGCGGAGTAGCGCGCGCAAGATATTTTGCTAAACTTTTGGGGTTGGACATCGTCATTATTGACAAACGACGCGAAAAGGCAAATGAAAGCGAAGTAATGAATGTGATTGGGAATGTGGAGGGCAAAGATGTGATACTGATTGATGATATAATTGACACCGCAGGCACAATGGTAAAGGCGGCAAGTGCGTTTAAGCAAAAAGGTGCAACAAGTGTGGTTGCACTTGGCACTCACGCGGTTTTTAGCGGAGCAGCTTATCAGAGAATCCAAGCAAGTGAGATTGATGAAGTGATTGTTACAGATACGATTCCTTTGAAACAAACTTGTGAAAAAATCAAGATTTTGAGCGTTGCACCTTTGTTTGCAGAAGTGATTAAGAGGATTAATAAAGATGAAAGCGTTAATTCACTTTTTGCTTAGTTTTTTGTGTGTAGGAATCTTATGCGCGCAAGAAAATGCGCAAAGTATGGAATCACAAAAGATTCAAGTTATTTTGGAGACTACTTCAGGCAAGATAGTGTTAGATTTGTTTCCGCAAGTTGCACCCAAAGCGGTAGAAAATTTTGTTACGCATACTAACGAGGGCTATTATAATGGCACGATTTTTCATCGCGTGATTCGTAGATTTATGATTCAAGGAGGCGACCCAAGTGGCACAGGAAGCGGAGGAGAATCTATTTGGGGAAAAGATTTTGAAGATGAGATTGTAAAGGGTTATGCGTTTGATAGGGCAGGGATTTTGGCAATGGCAAATGCTGGGGAAAATACGAATGGAAGTCAATTTTTTATTACCACGACGCGCACTCCGCATTTGAATGGCAAGCACACGATTTTTGGCGAGATTAGTGAGGATTCTAAAGAGGAGAGTTTTAAAACTTTGCGTAAAATAGAATACACCCCGACTAATTCGCAAGATAAGCCCATCAAGGAACAAAAAATCTTAAAGGCTTATGTGATTCAAAATTCCGCAACGCAATGACGACAAGCTAACCACCTCGTCATTGCGAGCGAAACGAAGCAATCCAAATGTAAGAATCTTGCTTTTAAGATTCCATTGTTATTGAATTTTAATCTTTTTGTCTTATAATTCTTATTTATTTTCTAAAAATTTGGGGATATTTTGCAAACACTCCATCAAGCGTTATTGCTAAAAAAGCTTTATTTATTGCAATCTTTTGGATTTGATTATTGTAATCCGCAATTTTTAGTGCCTGCACAAAAAAGATTCCAAAGTCAAAATCAAGGTGATTTGAGGCAATTAATAGAATCTTGTAAGTTGTGCGCACAAAAAACTTCCTTGCCAAGCGCGGGATTGTGTCATCAAAACTCTAAGCTTATTTTTCTCACACTTATGCCTTTATTGGATTCGCAGTCGCGTTTTGCTTCTAAAAGTGCGCAAATGTTGAAAAATATCATTGAACGCGTCTTTGATTTGAGTTTGCGAGAGGTTTCTATTTTGTCGCTCTTAAAATGTGAGATTCCGCAAAATTCCCAACAAATTTGCATAGAATCGTGTATGGGATATTTTCTCAAGCAAATTGAATTTGCGCAAAGTCCAATCCTTGTTTTGCTTGGAGCAGAAGCGTATTTTTATCTTACACAAGATGGAAGTGATTATGGAAATGTGCAGGGTAAATTGCTAAAATGGAATCATTTAAAACTTTTTCCAACTTTTAGCTTAAGCCAACTCCTAAGGCAGCCAGAATTAAAAATCAATGCGCACAAGGAGTTTTTACACCTTAAAGAATTATTAAAGGAAGAGAAACAATGCAATTAAAAAACAACTTTAAAAGAGGTTTAAAAAATCTGTGGATTGCACTTATCATTAGTGCGTTAGTGATTCCTCCCTTTGCCAATGCAAGCGGTAAATATCTTTCGCCTCTGCCGCTTCCAAATATAGAAGTGCTGAATGTAGAATCACAAAAGTGTAGCACGAGTTGCCTAAAGGAGCTTTTGGAAAAAGAACAAGTTTTTTCTTTTATTGCAAAAATTGATGAAAGCAATCAGAATAAGGAAATGATAGAACAGCTCAATCAGCTTTTATCACAGCTTGAAATCTCGGAAATTCCTTATTTTTTGGGTTTGCAAAAATCTTTGTTTCACATTGCCTTGCTATTTCCACGCAAAGCGATTGGACGCTATTCTAGCACGACAATGAATACGATTTTGAGTTATCTTTTGCTTCAAAGGGGAGGTTTTAACTTTGAAGTTTTTGACTCTCAAGGCGAATCTTTGGAGGATTTGCAAGCAGCATTGGAAAAAATATATGCTAAGGGACATCGTCAAGTGATTGCGGTTTTGACACAAGAGGGAGCAAATCATCTTGCGTCAATGCGTATGGATTTGTCTATTTTTATTCCAAGCGTGCATAAATCTCAAATTTTGTCCAATGCTAACGATTCCTCTTCTCTTATTTTTGGTGGAATTAGCTATGAAGAACAGATTAAAAAATTATCCGAGATTCAACCCCATATTCGTGCAGCAAGCTTTTATGATTCTGGAAATATTGGCAAGCAAATGCAGCAATACACGCAAGCCGCAAATGAAAATTTACAACTTTCTAAAAGTTTTAGCCTCAAACAAGGTTCTGAATTGCCAAAGGAAATTAAGGCATTAAGGGGAGCTTTACAAGGCACAAGAATCTTTTTGAATACGCCCATTACAAATTCTAGCATTATTCTTTCGCAGCTGACTTATAATAGCATTCGCCCCAATGGAATCTACTCTACACAAATAAATTATAATCCAAGCTTGCTTTCTATTACGCAAGAACGCGATAGAAAAAATATGTTTATTGCTAATTCCATTGCTCCGCTGGATAGTTTGTTTGTGGAGCAAGCAAAATTGCTAGATGTGGATTTAGAATACGATTGGATTAATTATGCTACGGCTTTTGGGATTGAATATTTTTATCGCAAGAGTTTTCCGGGTGCAAAACGATATTTCAAAGAGAGAATCAAGGATAATCAGGTGCAATATAATATTGAGATTCTTACACCTACAAACAATCGTTTCGCGCCGCTTTAATGCTAAAGAATCTTAAATTACCCATTGGTTTTCCGCCAAATCTTGTTTTGAAGGTGGTTCAAAAAAGACATTTTAAACATTTAAAAATGCGATTCTGCGCGGATTCTACCTTGATTGTGAATTTACCAAGATATGTGAGCCAAAGGTCTTGCGAGGAATTTATCGCAACAAATTTACAATGGATTTTGACGCATTTTGACGCAATCAAGCGACAAAAAGCGGATATTTCTTTACATCAATTTTATTTGTTTGGGCAGTGGGTAGAGTTTGAAACGTTTTTGCTTGATAGAGAATTAGAATCTTATTTGCAAAAAAGATTGCAAGATTTTGGCTTTGGGGGAGATTGTGCGATTCTTATGCGATTATGGCAAGCGGTAATGCAAGAGGATTTGCCAATGAATCGGATAGTAAGGTCAAAGCTTCAATCTCTTTTGAGAATGGTTTATCAAAAAGCTTTGGAATCGTATATTTCTTTGCGTATTAATGTAATTTCACAAAAAATGCAGCTTTTTCCAAAGTCTATTTGTTATGGCAAAAGTTATCGTCAATTAGGCTGTTGTAGAGCCAAAGACCAATCTATTCGCTTCAGTTTGCGCTTGGCATTAATGCCGTATTTTTGTATTGATTCTGTGATGATTCACGAGTTAGCGCATTTGCATTATCCTCATCACGGGCAGGATTTTTGGAATCTTGTGCGGATATTTGATAGCAATCCTCAAAGCATTCAAGAGTGGCTACAAGCCAATTCTTCCCTTAATGCAAAACTTTATCAAAAAATTTTTAAGTAAAGTCTGTTGATTGATTTATGTTTTTATGCAAAGCAAGCCTCATTAATGCAATGAAACTTTAGTGTTAAAAATAATATGTTCTGCTATGGCACAGATTAGAGGGTGGTTTGCGGATTTTTTCAGATAGGTAAGATAAAGCTTGCGTTTGAGTTTCACGCCCGGGACTTTGGTGCTAAAAATTATGTGAGATTGTAGCTCGTTTTTAACTTGTGTATAAGGCAAAAAGGCAATATAAGGCGTTTTGGATTCTTTGTTTTCTAGTATAAATTGCTTAATCTCATTGAGGCTGTCAAAACGCATTCCAATCTTGAGCTGTTCCCTGCGTAGATTAATGGCTTTTAAGTATCTATAAATTTCTGGAATCACTTGTTTTGTTGTCTCTAATGCTATCCAAGTATAAGAGTAGAGCTGCTCACATCGGATAAGTCGCGGAGGCAGGCTTTGATTACTAATCAAAACCATTTCATCTTCTAGCCACTCACGATAAATAATTTCTTCATTGGGAATATACGATTCCACTAAAGCAAGATTGCAAAGATTGTTTTGTAAATCCCTAATGGCTTGTAAGGAAGTAGAAACATAGGAATGTGTGTCAGAATAAATTTTTTGTTGCAAAGAGGGGAGGCATTTAGGAAAAATAAAATGTCCAATTGTGTGAGAACAAGCAATACGAATCGGTTCGTCATAATGAATGATTTGCATTATTTGGCGTTGGTATTTTTGTAAGTTTTTAAGAATTTCTTGCGCAATGAGGAGTAAAATCTCGCCCTCCTGCGTGAGTCGAATCTCATTTTTTTTGCGGATAATAATTTTGGTATTGTAATATTCTTCAATGAATTTGATTTGTTGTGTTACAGCAGGTTGAGAAATGCCAAGCTTTGCAGAGGCTTTGGAAAAGCTTTTTTCTTGGACTACAACAATAAATGTCTGTAATTTGGTAAAATCACGCAACATCTTTAGACCTTTTTAAAATATCTTGAATTTTATTTTAACAAAAAATAATTTATTCTTATATTAATATAATTTTTTAACATTCCTTAATGCAAAGATTTTACTTGGTATAATTTCTTTTTTGTTTTCACCAAAATACAAGGGGCTTTATGCAAGATTCTTTTTTAAAGCAACTCAATAGCGCGCAACTTGAAGCAGTCCAAACGATTGATGGTGCGCTTTTGATTCTCGCAGGCGCAGGTAGTGGCAAGACCAAAACGATTACCACGCGACTTGCTTATTTGATTGATGAAGTTGGGATTCCACCGGAATCTTGTTTGACGCTGACCTTTACGAATAAAGCCGCAGGAGAAATGCAGCGACGCGCGTTAAGTATGATTGATAATCTCTCAACGCATCCTCCGTTGCTTTGCACTTTTCATAAGTTTGGTTTGTTGTTTTTGAAGTTTTATATTACAGAACTTGGACGCAAGGCAAATTTTATCTTAGCAGATAGTGAGGATAGTAAGCGTATTATTAAAGAGCTTAATAATGATTTAGCGCCTTTGCCTTTAGTAGTGAGCGAGATTTCGCGCTATAAAAACTCTCAAATCACTCCGCAAGAGGCTTTAAAAAACGCATACAATGCAAATTACGAACATATTGCCAAAGTTTATAAGGAATATCAGGAATTTTTGGTGCAAAAAAATAGGGTGGATTTTGATGATTTGCTTCTGCTTCCTTTGGAAATTATGCAAAAAAATCCAAAAATTGCAGAAAATGAGAGTAAAAAATATCAATACATTATGGTAGATGAATATCAAGACACCAATCATTTGCAATATTTATTGCTCAAACAACTTTGCTCTACGCACCAGAATCTTTGCGTGGTGGGGGACGATGACCAGAGCATTTATAGTTGGCGTGGGGCAAATATTCAAAATATCTTGCAATTTAGCAAACAATTTCAAGGCGCAAAAGTTATTAAACTAGAGGAAAACTACCGCTCCACGCAAGCGATTCTAAAGGCAGCAAATCAACTAATTGCCAACAACAAAGAGCGTTTGGGAAAAGAATTGAAGACGACTTTAGAGAAAGGCAAACCTGTGGAGATTCTGCATTCTAGCGATGAGCAAGCAGAAGTGCGCAAAGTGGCGACTATCCTTAAAAGTTTGCTAAGTCGTGGAATCGCACCTAAGCAAATTGCGGTTTTGTTCCGCGTCAATGCGCTTTCTCGCTCTTTAGAGGAGGGATTTAATCGTGAAAAGATTCCTTATGTACTAGTTGGCGCGATTCGGTTTTATGAAAGAAGTGAGATTAAAGATGTGTTGAGTTATTTGCGTGTGCTAGTGAATTTGGACGATGATTTTTCGCTGACACGCATTCTTAATAAACCCAAACGCGGAATCGGAAAAACAACCATAGACAAATTATTGACTTTAACACAAAAATACAATACAAGTATTTTTGGCTTGTTTAAGGAATCGCAAGACAATGCAGAGAGGTTGCAAGATGTGCAAAATACTTTGAGCCAAAAGGCTTATAAAACTCTTAAGGAATTTTTTATCACATTGCAAGAATTACAACACAATCTCCAAGAGGCGAGTTTAAGCTTCCCCGATGAATTTGAGCGGAGAATTAAGCTTTGTGAGGCATTGGGGCAAAGCCACGAGGAAATTGATAGGGTAAGCAATATTGAGGAATTTTATGGGGTTTATCGTGAGTTTTTTAAGCAGAATCCCTTAAGTAATTTGGAGGATTTTTTGAATGATTTGGCACTAAGGAGCGACCAAGAGGATACGGAAATGCGCCAAGAGAGTAAGGGTATAGAGGGAGTGTCGTGTATGAGTGTGCATTCTAGCAAGGGATTGGAGTTTGATTATGTTTTTGTGATTGGGCTTGAGGAGGGGTTTTTCCCAATGACACGAGAGGATAGCAGCCTAGAGGAGGAGCGGCGGTTAGCTTATGTGGCTTTTACAAGAGCCAAAAAAGAGCTTTATTTGAGTTTTGTGGATTCAAGGTTTTATAGGGGCAATCGCGCGACTTTGCCGCCCTCTAAATTTTTAGCCGAAAGCGGAGTGGGTCATAATGGGGAAGTAAAACAGCTTAAGCAAAACAGCTTCACCCCTACGATTCGTCGTAGTTTTGTCAATGCTTTTAGTGAAAGTGGATTTTCAAAGGGAGATTGTGTAATGCACAAGATACTTGGCGCGGGTAGGGTAGTAGAAGTCAGGCAAGAGGGCAAGACAACGCGACTGAAAATCAATTTTGGCGGCTTAGAAAAAGAAATTTTTAGCGATTTTGTAACAAGGGTATAAAAATAATAATGGCTTGGGATTTCCTTGCAACTAAAAATTATTCAATGGCAGGATAAAAAGTTATGGATTTGCGCTAAAGCGGGTGGTGCGTTGCGAAGCAACTCACCCAAACTTGCACAAATGCTGCGCATTTGCACGCTATGAAAATTTTGTAAATGTTCTCGCAACAACCCAATGCGTCATTGCGAAGCAATGCAGAAGCAATCTAAATACAAGAATCTTGCCTTTAAGATTCTATTGTGAAATTGTGGAATCCTTTTTGCTAGTAAGAATGAAAAAGCTAAAAGGATTTTCTTATGATACGAGGATTGTTGCTGTTGGTGTGTTTGATGTCATTTGGGCTGGGTTATGACGAAAGAAGTGGCGGATATTACGCTCCCCAAAGCACTTATCACCCGCTTTACGAAGAAAGACGCAATCGTCTTTTGGGAATTTATGGAAGTTATAGCAAGTCCGATTCTGATGCAGATTTGCATATTGCTGGTTATGAATCGCAAACGCATAGTTTGAGCGAGAAGCAATTCGGATTTGGTGTGCAGGCGGGTTATCTTTTGAGCGAAAATCATAGAATCTTGGCGAATTTTGAACATCATTTGAAAAAAAATGGATTCTCTTATCAAGTTTTGACGCTTGGATTTGCTTGGACGCCAAAGATTCCAAATACCACAGATTGGCGCGCTTTGTTGGGAGTGAATGCAGGTTTGGCGCAGGCAAAATTTGATAGCGGAAGTTTCGTGATTGCAGATAGTGCAATGGGTTCTCTTGATTATATGGGATTTACTTATGGTGTCAAAGCTGGGGCAATTTATGCTTTGGGTAATGGTGAGCTGGAGTTTGGAATCCAAGCAAGACGTTTGAATTTTGGCGAGGAAAAAAGCTCTGTTAATATTAATGGCACAGAATCTCAAACAAAACTTGATTTAAGTCAAACTTCTTCTATTGATGTATATATGGGATATAACTTCTTGTTTTAGATTCTGCTATGAAGTTTGATTTTTGCGGGATTTTGGAATCTCGCAAGGACACAAGGAGAATCAAACAAGTTTAGATTGCCACGAATCGCAACAATTCTTGCGATTCCTTATCCAATCTCCTAATGCTCTTCCAGAAGCGTAATGGTTTGCTTGGAAGCCTCTTCAATTTCTTCAAAAGTATTTACAATGCTTTCGGCATTTTCTTTTGTCAGCGGGCTTTTGAGTTTTTCTAAGGCTTGATTGGTGTTTTCTAGCAGGGCTGCTTTGACTTTATTAAGGCTCGTAATGTCTAAGTTCCCGATTTGGCTAATGGAATGTTCATCGTCTAAATATTTAGAAATCGGGTTGATTTCTTGGAAATTACATGTTTCTTTCTTGAGATTGAAACTCAAGTAAAGATTGGATTTATACACAATGTGTTCTAGCTTGGACACACTTAAAAGGAGCTTGCTTGAGAGTTTGTTAAAGACTTGTTGCAATGTTTGTGTGGTGGATTCCATACTGCTAAAGATTTCATTAAAGTCTGTAATAGACTTATGTGTAGAGTTGGCAAATTCTGATACTTTGCTAAAATTATCTTGGATTCCTGCGATTTCTTGTTGCATTGTTTGCACAACAATGGAAATATCGTTAGTTGCTTTTTGCGTTTTTTCTGCAAGTTTGCGCACCTCATCGGCTACGACAGCGAATCCGCGCCCGTGTTCTCCTGCACGCGCTGCTTCAATGCTTGCATTGAGCGCAAGTAAGTTGGTTTGATTGGCGATGTCCGCAATGATTTCTACGACGGAATTAATGTCTTTGGATTTTTGCGTGAAGCTTTCTATCATTGTTTGATTGTCGTTGATAATGTCTGTTAATCTGTCAATGGATTGCGTAATGGAGGCGACATCTTGTTGAGAATTTTTGGCTGAAGTTGTAATGTTTATAACATTTTCATCTACAATTCCCATTTGCTGCATATCGCCGTCCAAATCAGAGGAAATTTTGGTTAAATTTTCATTTTGACTGCCTAAACTCATATCCATTAGCGACTTTGCAAGCGCATTGGAAATATTGTCCTTGGCATTTTCTTTGATTTGCAAAAGGGCGTGGTTGATGGCGTTAATGTTTGAGATAAATGCACCTTTTAAGCCTTGTGGAATCGCTAGGCGAAAATATTTGCCCTCATTGGAGCATTTAATTGCAGTGGAGATTTCTCGCATAAAAGCTTCTAGGTTGTCCGCAACATTGTTTAGAGTATTGGCAATCGTGCAGAGGTCTATATCTCCCTCTACTCTTAGGACACGCGCTTCAAATTCACCTTGTTGATAAAGCCTTGAAACTTGCAGTATGGTTTGAATGAGTTGCTCGCGTTTTCTAAACTTAAAATATGCCAATGCGAAAATAACACAGGTTAAAGCAAAAAATGCAAGATTAATACTCACACCTTTTAAAATAATCTCTACGATGAATCCTATCAAACTGACTGCGATTCCGCTAAGCAAAAAGATTTTCATCGGTAGCCTCCTTCTTTTCCTTCGTTTTGCAGGTTAATCATCAACTCGTCCCACGAAATTTTGTTTTGCTCTAAGAAATCTAGCACAAATTGCACTCCCGCTTCCATTCCATTTTCTTTTTCAATCTCTAAGAGTTTTTGATAAATGCCCAAACAAGTTTCCACTCCCTTTTTGCTCGGGCGTCTGCGCACAGAATAGTAGCTAATGACTTCACCTTTTTCATTATAAGAAGGGGTAATATTTGCAAAAACCCAATAAGTTTTGCCCTGTTTGTTGAGATTACACACAAAAGCAAAAAATTCAAGTTTCAATGCCAAAAAATCCCACAATAGCTTAAAGGCGCAACGAGGCATTAAGGGGTGGCGAATGAGGTTATGTGGTTTATGTAAGAACTCCTTTTCACTAAAGCCACTAAAAGCGACAAAGTCCTGATTGCCGTAAGTGATTCTACCCTGCAAATCTGTTTTAGAGGTAATGAGTGTATCATCTGCTAAAAAGATTTCATTGTTTAAGTCAAAAGTGCGAGTTTGGTGCATAATTTGTTTCCCAATCTTGTAAGAATTAAAATTATAATTATTTCACAAACTTGATAAAATGATAATAAAAGCAATTTTAACTCTGGCATTTTAATGAGAGAAACTTTGCAAATCCTAACGAAAGTTAAAGCAATTTTTGTATAATTTTGCAAACTAAAATCTATAAATAAAATGAAGGTTAATAATGAGTAAGCAGAATCATTTAAAGCAATTTTTAGAACCCAAAGAAGCTTTAAAGCTCTATGATTTGGATATTTTTACGCTTGGAAAAATGGCGGATTCCATACGCAAGGATTATTTTGACAAGAAAGTCTTTTTTAATTCCAACCGCCATATTAATCCAACAAATGATTGCGCAGATGTTTGTAAATTTTGTGGTTTCTCTGCACATCGTAAGAACCCCAACACTTATACAATGGATAAGGAGCAGGTTTTAAGAATTGCCAAAGATTCCATAGAGGCAGGCGCGCTAGAATTGCATATCGTAGGGGCGCACAATCCTAAGTTAAACTTAGAATGGTATTTGGAACTTTTTAGGACGCTTAAGGCAGAATTTCCAAAGATTCATCTCAAAGCACTAACCGCAGCAGAAGTGAATTTCTTAAGCCAACTTAGCGGTAAAACCTATCAGGAAGTTTTAAGTTTAATGGCAGAAAATGGCGTGGATTCTATGCCCGGTGGCGGTGCAGAGATTTTTGATGAAAAAGTGCGTAGCTTTATTTGCAAAGGAAAAGTGGATTCCACTGATTGGTTAAAAATCCATAAAATTTGGCATTCTTTGGGTAAAAAATCTAATGCTACTATGCTTTTTGGGCATATAGAATCGCGCGAACATCGGATTGACCATCTCTTGCGTCTTTATCACGCACAAGAGGAAAGCGGAGGATTTAATGCCTTTATTCCGCTTGTTTATCAAAAAGAAAATAATTTTTTGAGCGTAAAAGAGTTTCCAAGCGGGCAAGAGATTCTCAAAACGATTGCGATTGCAAGAATCTTATTGCCAAATATTCCGCATATTAAGGCATATTGGGCGACTTTGGGCTTGAATTTAGCAATTTTAGCGCAGGAATTTGGTGCAGATGATGTTGATGGAACGATTCAACGCGAGGCAATTCAAAGCGCAAGCGGAAGCAAAAGTGCAAATGGAATCGCTAAGGAGGAATTGATTGCACAAATCAAAAATGCAGGATTTTTGCCTGTGGAGCGGGATAGTTTGTATAATGAAATTCACACATATTAAGGAGTAAAAATGCAGTATTATAGTTATGAGATGTTTAGGGAGGATATGAAAGAGCTAGTAGATAAAATTGATTTCAATCCCGATGGAATTGTAGCAATTTCACGCGGTGGGCTGACAATGGCGCATTTTCTAGGAATCGCATTAGATTTAAGGCGTGTCTATACAATCAATGCTTCTTCGTTTTTTAACAAAGTGCAACAAGAGATTCAAATCTCAAATATTCCAGAACTTGGGGGAAATCAGCGCATTTTGATTGTAGATGAGATTGTAGATAGTGGCACGAGTATGGAGAAAGTTTATAGTATCTTAAGTGCTGTTAATTCTAGCATTGATTTTAAAACCGCGTGCATTTTTCATAAGCCAACAGCGCAGTTTAAGCCGGATTTTATTTTGCGTGAAGCAAGTGATTGGGTGGAATTTTTTTGGGAAGTGGATATTGTGAAATCTTTGCGCGAAGAGCAAAAGTGAGGTAAAATGCAAAAATTTGAAGCGGAAAATGGCAATGTAATTTATGGGGATTTGCAATGCAAGGATTCTAAAATAGAGTTTATGGGCAAAAATAATATTTTGTTTTTAAGTGAAAAGGCAAACCTTAGGAATGCGCAAATTACTTTTGTAGGTAGCAATGCACTTGTGTTTATTGGTAAAAGTTGTTTTAGGGGAAGGATTATGATTTTTACAAATTGCGTGTGCTATATTGGGAATGCCTTAGGACAGAGTGCTAGCGATATGTTTTTGAATATTACGAGTGAGAGCTATTGTATTATTGGCGATGATTGTTTGTTTTCGTGGGGAGTTGTTCTTGAAAGCAGCGACCATCACCCAATTTTTGATTTTAAAACTCATCAATGCCTTAATACAAGTAAAAGAAATATTCTTATAGGCGACCATATTTGGGTAGGGCAATATGCTTGGGTATTGAAAAACACTTTTTTGGCTTCAGGAAGTATTTTGGGCGCAAAGGGGATTGCGACAAAAACTTATTATTCCAATAGTGCAAATGTTGGAATCCCAGCCAAGCAGACGAGAAAAGGTATTTTTTGGAATGGGGCGGTGATTAAGGATTCCACAAAGGAAGAGATAAAAAAGCTAGAGCAAAACCACAAAGATGACTTCAAATTCACCTACCAAAAAGATTCCTTCCTTTCTCCTTATGCCATAGAACAAAAGTTAGAATCCTTGCAAAGCGCACAAGAAAAGTTAGAATTTATTTATGATTTTCTCTATTGTAATACAAACAAGAATCGTTTTGCTTATTTTGAAAATTGTCCTTTTGAAATTCCTTTACCCTTAATGCCTAAACAATTTGAAAAACTAAAGTTTAAAACCTTAAAAACTCCTCAATCCATTTTTAC
>NZ_JAIEFA010000095.1 GCF_029067145.1 Helicobacter sp.
CCCACCCCCCCCCCCCCCCACCCCCCCCCCCGCCCCCCCTATCCGCGTAAAATAGCTTTTTATTTGCTTTGTGCTGGGATAGGTGATGCAATGGTGATTTTAAAAAGTCTCTATGCTGCAAAGTTTCTTTATCCAAAAGCAACTTTAAGTCTGATTGTAAAGTTTGATACAAGCAAAAAATTGTTTAAAAATATGGAATGGATTGATGAAATTGTATCTTTTGATGAGGTTTTATGCGATAAAACGAGGAAGTTTGATGTGGTGTTGCTTGTGCTGCAACACGATAATTTAAAAGCAATTTTGGAAGTCAAAAGGATTCCAACCAAACGCACTTTAACTACTTTTTCTAAGAATCTTTTGCTTCATAAAAGAATGCTGTTTATCCCTCAAGTAGAACAAGTGATGAATCCTTATTGGAGGCAGAATCGTGCATTTATGGAGGGGAGTTTGAATCTTGTGCGCGCAATCAATAAAAGATATTTTGATAAAGAGATGCCAAAGATTGATTATTCTAAAGCTCTTTTAAAAAGAGGGGAGGAAAACATTAATTTTGTAGAGGATATATTGGAAAAACTTGAAGCTTGCAAATATGAAAAAATCATCGGAATCAATCCTTTTTGCATTACCCTAAAAAATGCTGGCAAAAATTTTTCTTTTTCTATTTGGCTTTTTATTGCAGAGAATCTAGCCAAAGAATTTCCAAGATTCCTTTTTATTCTTATGGATTACCCAAAAAGTGGCGGACAATTTCCCAAAATAGAGCAAGAGAATCTCAAGATTTTTAAAAATAACCAAGATTTGCTGAATCTAGTAGAGTTTATTAGCAGATTAGATTGCCTCCTAAGCTCCAATACAGGCAATGTGCATATTGCGGATAATCTTAGGATTCCAACCTTAGAACTCATTAGAGAGGGAGCGCGTAAGAGATGGCAAGGAGGCGGTTGGGGTGGAATCTATGAGAATGTCATTGTGCCTACAAGTTGGCAGAGCAGAGAAAGAGAGTTTGCAGAAGTTTTTTTGCAAAGAGCTAAGGATTTTTTAATCCAAAATTTAGCTTAAAGATTTAATTAGTAAAGCTCTGCTAAAATCCACTTTTATTTTTTATTAAGAAGGTTTAATATGGAAAATATTGGAAATACACTAGCGCAATTATTGCCACTTATTGTTTTGATTGCAATTTTTTATCTTTTAATCATTCGTCCGCAACAAACACAGGCAAAGAAGCATAGAGAAATGGTTGCAGCATTGGATAAGGGAGATAAGATTGTAACAAGTGGCGGATTTATTGTTGAGATTGTGAAGCGTGAAGAAGAATTTTTTATGGTGCGTTTAAATGATGATACGATTGTGAAACTAGCTAAAGATTATGTTGCTAAAAAGCTTGAGCAATAATTGAATGATGAAAAAGCCTTTTAATTCTAAATTATTTTTTTTTATTGTGGCAATTCTTTTTGGAATCGCACTTTCTATTCCCTCCTTTTTTCAGACACAAGGACCCAAAATCGTTTTGGGGCTTGATTTGCAAGGAGGATTGAATTTACTCTTAGGCGTTCAAACACAAGAAGCTGTGAAAACGCGTTATTCCTCTATTGCTTCACAGATTAATTACTATACATTAGAGGAACAGATTTTATTAGACAATTTAAGTGCGCAAAACGATAGCATTCAATTTGAACTATTAGATTCTAATGAAAAATCCAAGATAGAGGAATATTTAAAAGAGATTCCGGGCTTAAAAGTAGAAGAGCAGAATCTAAACTACACACTTTCTCTTACAGAAGATGAAATCGCAAATATAGAGAATTTTGCGATTGAGCAAGCCATTGGTAATATTCGGAATCGTTTAGACCAATTTGGATTATCCGAACCAAGTGTAACCAAACAAGGCGATGACGCGATTTTGGTGCAGTTACCGGGCATTAAAACGCAAGAGGAGGAACAACGCGCTTTGGAACTCATCTCTAAAGGCGGGCATTTGCAAATGATGGCAGTAGATGAAGCGCGCAACGCAAGAGTTTCTAGTATGACAGAACTAGAGGCGGAATCTTTAGGTGATGTGATTTTGCCTTTCATCAACAATCCCGAGCAAAAGATTTTGCTCAAGGCAATTCCTGTTTTAGATGGAGCAATGCTAACAGATGCAAGAGCTGCGTATGACCAGAACGGACAACCAATTATTAATTTTACCTTAAATGCACAAGGTGGAAAGATTTTTGGTGATTTTTCGGGTAAAAATGTTGGCAATCGTATGGCAGTCGTGCTAGATGGCAAAGTCTATTCCGCTCCTGTGATTCGTGAGAGAATCGGAGGAGGAAGCGGGCAGATTAGCGGTGGATTTAGCGTGCAAGAAGCAAGCGACATAGCCATTGCGCTAAGAAGTGGTGCATTGCCCGCTCCTATTACCTTGCTAGAAAAACGCAGTGTGGGTCCCTCTTTGGGAGCGGATAGTATTCAAGCTTCTTTGGTGGCACTTATTACTGGTGCAGTGCTTGTTATGGGCTTTATGACATTATATTATGGAATCGCGGGAATGATTGCAAATCTTGCAATGGTGATAAATATTTTGCTAGTGGTCGCTGTTATGGCACTTTTTGGTGCAACTTTAACGCTTCCGGGAATGGCGGGAATTATTCTAACCGTTGGTATGGCAGTAGATGCAAATGTGATTATTAATGAAAGAATCCGCGAGGGATTCCGTGCCAAAGAAAATTTTATCAAGTCAATGGAAAATGGCTATGTAAATGCTTCAAGGGCAATTTTTGATTCCAATCTTACTTCTTTGATTGCTGCAATTTTGCTTTATATGTGTGGAACAGGTGCAATTAAGGGGTTTGCAATCACAATGAGTATTGGAATCTTAGCTTCAATTATCACTGCGATTGTTGGCACACACGGAGTTTTTAGGGCTTTGCAAAATCATATTATGAAGTCTGGCAACTATGCCTTGTGGTTTGGCTATAAAGAGAGAGCAAGTTAAGGAAAGAAAAATGGATTTTTTCAAACACAAAAAAATTTATGATTTTGTTAAGATGTCAAACTATGGAATCGTGCTTTCTTTGATTTTATTTATTGCGTCTGTGGTTTTGTTCATCAAACCAGGCTTCACATTGGGCGTGGATTTTGCTGGTGGGACATTGATTCAATTACAATACGAATCGCCCGCGCCTTTGGCAGAGATTCGGGCGAAGTTGGATTCGGTAGATTCCTATAAGGGCGCGCAAGTCAGTGAGTTTGGCTCTCCTGAAGAAATTTTAATCAAGCTGCCTACTGCGACTTCAAGCGTAAATCAAAACATTGGTGAGGAAGTCGCAGAAGTCTTGAAAGATACCGGCACATTGAATATTAGGCGCGTGGATATTGTCGGTCCAAAAGTAGGGAGCGAATTGCAAGAAAAAGGTACTTTGGCTCTTGTGTTGGCACTTGTGAGCATTATGTTGTATGTTTCTTATCGTTACGAATGGAGATTCGCACTAGCAGCAGTTTTGGCACTTGTGCATGATATCGTGATTTCTGCAGGTGCTGTGATTTTGTTTGATATTGATTTAAACCTAGAAGTGATTGCTGCGCTTTTGACTTTGATTGGTTATTCTATCAATGATACGATTATTATTTTTGATAGAATCCGAGAAACGATTGGCTTGCGTGTAAATGATAGCCTAGAAAAGGTTATCAATGAAGCACTTTCCGCAACGCTTTCACGCACAATGCTTACTTCACTGACGATGTTTTTTTCTGTCTTTACACTTTATCTCTTTGGAGGAGAAATTATCAAAGGCTTTAGCCTGCCGATGTTGGTAGGTTCTATCGTGGGAAGTTATAGTTCTATTTTTGTTGCAAGCAAATTAGTGATTTTATTTAGGTTTGATTTGAAAAAATATCATCAAAAAGTCGCAGATGCCGAGCGTAGAGCATTGGAGAAAAAGAAATTACGCGAAATGTATGAGAAAGGAAGGGTATAAATGGATTGGGGTAAGGTTCTCTTTATATTTTTTATTTTAATGAGTTTAACTTCTACGGTGGGGTTTTTGTATGACCAAAGCCTTGTGATGCTATTTATTGCCGGTGGCGTCAATCTTTTATCCACGATTTTAAAAGTCGGCGTAAGAAGCTATATGTCCGCAGAATTAATGGCAGCTTCGCTTGTGGCGGATTTGCATTTAATTCCCTCTTTTATCTATATGCAGGTATTTGATAATACAAATGTTGCAGTGGCTTTGGCATTGGGTGCAGTGGTGGCAAATATCGTTTCTATTGTGTTTGTAGCAATTGAAAGCGTGAAAAGCTATAATGACTACAATTAGGAGTAAATGTGGAATACAATGCAAAAGCAGTTGAAAAGAAATGGCAAGATTTTTGGGAAGAAAATCAAGCGTATGAGCCAAAGTCTGATAAAACATTACCCAAAAAATATATTTTAAGTATGTTTCCTTACCCTAGCGGTAATATTCATATGGGGCATGTGCGCAATTATTGCATTAGTGACGCAATTGCTAGAAAATTTCGCAAGGAGGGATTCAATGTGTTGCACCCGATTGGTTGGGACGCCTTTGGAATGCCCGCAGAAAATGCCGCAATAAAACATAAAACTCACCCCAAAAAATGGACTTATTCTAATATTGAAAATATGAAACGTCAGCTTTATAGCTTGGGATTCTCATTCTCCAAAACACGCGAACTTGCCACTTGCGATTCCATTTATTCTAAATGGGAACAATCTTTATTTATCGCAATGTGGGAAAAAGGCTTGATTTATCGCAAGAAAGGCTTTTTGAATTGGTGTCCGCACGACCAAACCGTGCTTGCAAACGAGCAAGTGATTGAGGGGAAATGTTGGCGTTGTGATACTCCTGTGGTGCAAAAGGAAATGTATCAGTATTACATTAAGATTACGGATTATGCACAAGAATTACTAGACGATTTAGAAACATTAGAGGGTAAATGGCCTAATCAAGTGCTGACAATGCAAAGAAATTGGATTGGCAGGTCGGAGGGGTTGAAATTTACTTTTAAATTAGAAAATAAAATAGAATCCTCAAAAGGCGTGATAGAGAATATAGAGGTTTTCACTACGCGTCCAGATACAATCTTTGGTGTGAGTTATTGTGCTTTGGCTCCAGAGCACCCTCTCGTAAAAGCGGTTTTAGAAAATGCAGAATCTTATGGAATCACACAAAAACAAAAAGAGCAAATCCTTGCGATTCAAAATGCAAGCGAAAAAGAGCGCGCACAACAAGACAAAGAGGGAGTTCCGCTTGGTATTTCTGTAATCCACCCACTGACACAAGCAAAAATTCCGCTATGGGTGGCAAATTTTGTCCTCATTAGCTATGGAAGCGGTGCGGTTATGAGCGTGCCTGCGCACGATGAAAGGGATTATGATTTTGCCAAAAAATACCATTTGCCAATTATTCCTGTAATTACCGCAAAAGATTCTAAGGTAGAGCCAACAAAAGAGGGTTTTTATGACGGGAATGGAATCTTGATTCATTCGCAAGAATATAATGGGTTGGATAACGAAGAGGCAAAAATTAAAATTATTGAATATTTTGAGAAAAATCAATTAGGCAAAGCAGTGGTGAATTTTAAATTGCGGGATTGGGGTGTGTCAAGACAGAGATATTGGGGCACTCCGATTCCATTAGTGCATTGCAAAGATTGTGGAATCGTAGCAGAGACAAATTTACCTGTTACATTGCCTGAAGATGTTGTGATTGACGGAGAGGGAAATCCGCTAGATAAGCACCCTTATTGGAAGCATTGTGCTTGTCCGCAATGTGGTAAAAATGCTGTGAGAGAGACAGACACATTAGATACTTTTGTGGAATCTAGTTGGTATTTTTTGCGTTATACGACACCGATGGAATTGCGTCAAGAAGAAGCCTTTAGCCGTGTAGATGAGAGTTATTGGATGGATGTAGATGAATATATCGGCGGAATTGAACACGCGATTTTACATTTGCTTTATTCACGATTCTTTACAAAAGTCCTGCGTTCTTTGGGCTATACGGATTCTAGTGAGCCTTTTTCTCATCTTTTGACGCAAGGTATGGTAACCAAAGAAGGCGCAAAAATGAGCAAGTCTAAAGGAAATGTAGTAGATCCAGAGGAAATTATTGCGCAATATGGTGCAGATACTGCACGATTATTTATCCTTTTTGCAGCACCTCCTGTGCGCGAATTAGAATGGAATGATTTTGCGTTGGAGGGTTCATACCGCTTCATTAAGCGACTTTGTGCTAAGGTGGAAAAGATACAAAAAATACAAAGTTTGCCTAAAATCCAATCGCAAAATTTAGATGAAAAAGAAAAATATGCGCGCAAAAAGGTGTATGAAGCGTTGAAAAAATATCAAGAAACTTTTTGCCACTCCAATGGTTATGCCTTTAATACCTTAATTGCCGCGTGTATGGAGGCTTTAAATGCCTTAAATGAACAAGATAATGCGGAAATTTGGAGTGAGGGATATTTTATTCTTTTAAATATTTTAGAACCGATTATTCCTCATATTTGTTGGGAATTAAGCCAAGAATACTTTTGCTTGCAAAATTTTACAGAAATTCCAATAGATAAGGAAGCTTTAAAAGAGGATTCTATCGTAATGGCAATTACGATTAATGGGAAAAGACGCGGAGAAATTAAAGTGGATTTAACAAGCAGCAATGAAGAGATTTTGAATCTTGCCAAAGCAGAAGTTGCGAAGTGGATAGAGGGCAAAACGATTCTTAAAGAAATTGTTGTGCCTAAAAAATTAGTAAATTTTGTGGTTTAATAATGTCTGGAATCTTTAAAATTACTTTTTTTGTCGGATTTTTGCTACTATTTAGCGCGTGCGGTTATCAGCCTATTGCACATAAGGCTCAAAAGGCAGTGGGAGATAAAGTCTATGTAGAAGTCAAAATCAATGCACGCGACCCACAAAATAGCGTAACCCTAAAAGACGAAATTTCAAAGGCGATTTTTGAACGTTTGCACGCAAATGTATCCAGCAAGGAAGATTCTAGTGCTATCATTGAGGTGCAGTTGCAAAGAGTAGGGTTTAGTTCTCTTGCAGAAAACCGCACAGGATTTTCTACCTTTTATCGTTGCGAAGTAACGGTGGAGTTTAAATATACCAATACCTTAACACAAGCAACGCGTCAATTTTCAAAAAAGGGTTATTATAATTTTTCACTGAATGATACTTCTGTGATTACAGATTCTATTCGTCTTGAGGCAATCAATCAAGCGCTCTTGCAAGCCATTGATGGTTTTGTTTCTCAAGTGGGAATTGAAGTGCAATAATGCAAAATACTCAAATAATTGCTAGAGAAGCACTGAAAGCGTTGTTAAAAGAGGGTAAAGAGCCTACACCGGAATTTTATGCTGAAGCTTTTTATGCTCAAGCAAAAAAATTAGGAAGTAATGTAGGAGAAATAGACTTTAGCACAGAAAAAATCCTTGAAATGTTAGACAAGGAAGTAAGAGAGAGTTTATTTAATCGTAAATTTAAAAATAAAAATGAATTAATTACTTCTTTGGTAAAATCTATCCATCATCTGTTTTTTTATAAGAGGAATTTTTATACTCAATTAGAGATTCTAAAGTTACTTTTGCGTTTGCTCACGACACATCCACATAAGGAAATTAGTATGCTTGCCAAAGGACAATTATTAGAAATTGATAAACTCAATGCGCAATCTATGCAAATATGGCGTGAGCGTTGGGCAGAACAGATGAAAGGAATCGTAGAATTGGATTTTGTAGAGTTGGCAAAAGGTTTGGAGATTTTGAGCGGGTTTAAGATTCAAAATTCTTCGTTTTGTCATTGGCAAGAGGAAGCACGCAAGTGTTTGAAAAAAAATGCGAGCAAAGAAACCAAGATGAAACTCTTGCACAAATTGGAAAAAGTTTTGAAAGAACAATTCTCCAAGTTAGGGCAAAATCAAGTTACAAAAGAATCCTCAAAACATCATCAAATAAAAAATGCTACACATCAGCCAAAACACAAATCTACTCCTTTGAAATATAATGCAATTTATTCTTTGCCGATAGATTCAATGACAACGCTTGTAAGCAAGGAAGGAATGCAAGAAGTATTAGATTTTGCGGAATCGCAATTTCAAAACAATCAAAAAAATTATTCCGTGATTGTTTTTGGGATTGCAGCCTATGAAAAGGTTAAGGAGCATTTCGGATTGGAGGCTGCTAAACGCGTAATGGCAACTTTGGGGAGATTGCTCAAACAATACAGCAACGAAAGTGATTTGATAGCATATTATGGCGAGGAAGAATTTTTGGCTTGTTTGCTAGAACGTTCCAAAGAGGAGGCGATAGAATTTATCCGCAATTTGGATTCCATAGTTAGCCAAAGTATTTTTATGTTTCAGCAAACGCGCATTAATATTTCTCTAAGCGCGCAAGTCTCGCACAGGGTAGAATCTGAAAATTTAGAGAATATGTTAAAAGTGAGTCTGGAGGAATTTAGCAAACACAAAGACTCAAAAGGAATTATTGATTATGAATCTTAATGCACACAATGAGACGCAATTAGAAAGATTTTTAGATGAAAAGGGATTAGAATATGCTCCCTTTGACCCCACGCGTGCTCCTAAAATTTTAAAACAATTAAACATTGTGTATTTGCCTACGCAAACAATCGTCCAAGTGATTGGCACAAATGGCAAGGGAAGCACAGGGAGGTTTTTAAGTTCAATATTGCATAAAATTGGATTTAATGTCGGGCATTTTAGCTCTCCACATTTGTTGTGTCTGGAGGAGAGATTTTGGAAAAATGGAGCGAATCTTTCAAGAGAGGTTTTGAATGAAGCATTTTTGGCATTGGATTCCACTGCAGAATTGCAATTAGAAAAAGCAAGCTATTTTGAAGTTCTAACTTTTTTGGCTTTAGAGGTTTTCAAAGATTGTGATATTTTGGTGCTTGAAGCAGGGCTTGGGGGTGAATTTGATTCCACAACAACTTGTGTGCAAGCAGAATTATCGCTTTTTACGAGTATTGGTTTAGACCATCAAGAATTTTTGGGGGATACTTTAGAAAAAATCGCAACAACCAAATTAAAAGCAATGTCTAAAAGAGCAATTTTGGGATTCCAAAGCGAAAATGCAGAGGAAATTGTAAGCATTGCACGAGAAATCGCCAAAGAAAAAAATGCAACATTAGAAATCCTTAAAGAAATTCCTAGCGAAATTTCTCAATGGATTGTAAGGCAAGATTATCCCTATTTTCAAGCACAAAATCTAACTTTGGCTTATTATGGTTTCTTGGCTTTGAAAGAAATCTTGGAGCAAAAACAAAAATTATCACAAAATGTTTTAGTAAATTTTTCGCTAGAATGTTTAAAGATTCTGCCTCCATTGGATTTACAAGGGCGTATGCAAAGACTTGCGCCCAATCTTTATTTAGATGTTGCACACAATGTCAATGCGGCGCAAGCGTTAGTAAAGCAATTTAAAAATCATCATTTTAGCCAAAATAAATGTGTTTTAATTTATAATTCATACTTTGATAAAAATCCTCGCGCGGTTTTGAGTGCGTTAGCACCGATAATCAAACGCGTAGAGATATTAGAAATTGCCAATATGCGAATGATTGCAAAGGCTCAATTAGAAAAGATTTTACAAGAATTAAAGATAGAATTTAAAGATTTTAAAATGATGAATCTTAATCCAGAAGAAAATTATTTAGTATGCGGTTCATTTAGTGTTGTCGCAGAGTTTTTGACACATTTTTCAAAAACAAAAAGATAGGGGGAAATGTGAAGAATCGCTTTGTTGTTACTATTACAGATGTAAATGGTTCTAAACAATACAATATCCACCAATATATGAAGCAAATTATGCTGTATGTCATTTTGCTTGTTGTGGTGATATTTTTCTTTAGTTTTATCTCTATTCGTCTGCTTTTAAAAGAAGTGAAACAGATTGAAATAAAACGCGATTTAATGCAGCAAGAGTATTTAAAAATCAACGAAAAAAATGAGCAATTACGCGCTTTGGTAGATGAAAAAACAGAAGAATTAGTAAAAGTTTCTGATAGAATTGAGGATTTAGAAGGAATCGTAGGCTTAAGCGACCAGATTATTGAAGCACCGCAAGATTTAAGTTTGATTGAACGCGTGGATTTAGCAAGGATAACAGGCGCGCAAAAGGCATTTGTAATGCAATTAATCCCTAATGGCGTTCCTTTGCGTGGAGGTTATCGTATCACTTCTGAATGGGGAGCACGCGTGAATCCCGTCTTACAGCGCACCCAACCTCATAATGGCATAGACTTTGGAATCCCTGTTGGGACGCCGATTTATGCGCCTGCAGATGGTGTGGCAGATTTTACCAATAATGGTTATAATGGTGGTTATGGAATTATGGTAAAATTAGAACATTCTTTTGGATTCAAAACATTTTATGCTCATTTGAGCAAAATTGTTGTGAATAAGGGAGATTTTGTGCAACGCGGGCAACTCATCGCATATTCTGGAAATAGCGGTAGAAGCACTGGACCGCATTTGCATTATGAAATTCGCTATTTAAGTCGCGACCTTAATCCACGTCCATTTATAGAATGGACGATGCGGGATTATACGCAAATTTTTGAAAAGGAGAAAAACATAAAATGGCAATCTTTGCTAACAATGATAAACAAATTAGTGGAAATTCAGGCAACACCAGCATTATCGCACAAGGAACAAAAATAAAAGGCGATGTGATTAGTGAGTGCAATTTACATGTTGATGGGACTTTAGAGGGTAACATTATCGCTAAAACAAATGTTGCGATTGGTAAAAATGGTAGTGTCAATGGTAGTATTAATTCTGAACATTTGGTGGTAAGTGGGAAATTAATGGGAAATTGCGAATGCAATATTGTAGAGATTTTACCACAAGGTAGAATTGATGGCAGCATTACCGCTAAAGAATTGATTATTGAAAAAACAGGTGAATTTGTTGGGCAAAGTGTTGTGTATAAAAACAATGAATGCACCAATGGGTTTGATAAAATCAATAAAATGGGTTTAGATAAATCAAAAGTGACTCCCTTTAGTCTAAAAAAATCAGAGGATGGCGGTGAGTCAAAGTAGCGTTTATGCGTATCTAAAAGGTTTTAAAAAAGAATTTGATTCCCATTTCAAAAATGGTTTAATTATCATAAGTGAAGAGAGGCAAAGTGCGCTAAATGCTAGTGATGTTGCACAATTTTTAGGAATTAATACTTTCGTATTACCAGATTTTCGCGCTAAATTTGGCGAGGATTTGCGCAGTTTTCAAGAAGAGTTAAGTGAAATCTTTGTCGTGCTAAGAGGGTTTTATTCTTGCAAAAGCCCAAAGATTCTCTTTAGCCCTCTTTCTACTTTATTGTATCCGCTACCCAATGCGGAATCCCTCCAAAGTATTGAATTAAAAGTCGGTTCCACTCTTTCTTTAAAAGATTTCAAAGAAACTTTATTTTACTTGGGCTATGAATTTGTGGATTTGGTAGAACTTAGTGGTGAAGTCTCTATTAGAGGAGAGATTATTGATATATTTAGCTCGCAACCTTATCGTATAATACTTTTTGGCGATGAGATAGAGAGTATCCGCGCATTTGATGTGCAAAGCCAACTTTGTTCCAAAGAGGAATTAGAAACGCTTGCGATTCCACCCGCATTTTTTAACCTCAATGCACAATCTCATACTATTTTGCAAAATATCATCTTAGAGCAACAAACTTCTTTTTTAGATATTGAAAAAAGCAGCAGTCTGGCTAGTTTTGGGTTTTGGTATTTAGATAAAATTAACGCTGCGCAAGATTTTTTGCAAACTTATCCGTTTGTTGTATTGCCAAATGTTAAGGAATTTGCAAAAGAAATTTTAGAATTTCAAGAATACAATGAACAAAGTTTGCAAAGAATCTTAAAGAGCAAAGAAATCCCTAAAAGCGAAGAATATCAGGATTTTGATTATCATTTCAATACTTTAAAAAACTTTTTGGAATTTCACAAAAATAAACAAATTACTATTATTGCAAAGACGGAATCCCAAGTGCGTCAAGCAGGAATTGCATTAGCAGACACGCATTTTAGGATTCTATTGGATTTGGATATTTCGGTTAATATTTTGGGCAAAGAGGAGCTTATTTTATCGCTTAATTCTCCCCAAAAACAAAAAAAGCGTCCTAGAGCTAAAATCTTTTTAGATGAGTTAAATATTGGTGATTATGTTGTGCATTGTGATTATGGTGTGGCAATTTTTAATGGAATCGTGCAGGCAAATATCTTTGGAGCGACGCGTGATTTTATTGAGTTGCGCTATTTGGGCGAGGACAAACTGCTTTTGCCTGTTGAAAACTTAGAAAGAATTGACCGCTATGTGGCAGATAGTGGAGGGATTCCATTGTTAGACCGCTTAGGCAAAGGCTCTTTTGCAAAACTCAAAGAAAAAGTCAGGGAAAAACTTTTCATCATCGCAAATGCAATCATCGCATTAGCGGCAAAACGCGAATTGCTTGATGGCGTGGTTTTTGATACAACAAAAGAGGAAATTTTAATCTTCCAAAACCAAAGTGGATTCCATTATACAGAAGACCAAACGCAAGCGATTGCAGAGATTTTTAAGGATTTAAGCTCGGGGCGCGTAATGGATAGGCTCTTAAGCGGAGATGTGGGATTTGGCAAAACAGAAGTAGCGATGAATGCAATGTTTGCAGCATTTTTAAGTGGTTATCAGTCTGCTATTATTGCCCCAACAACTTTATTGGCGTATCAGCATTTCAATACTTTGCAAGAACGTTTTGCGCCCTTTGGGTTGAAATTAGCCCGCCTAGACCGCTATGTGAGCGCAAAAGACAAAAAAAATATTTTAGCTAGTCTTAAAAAGGGTGATTTAAACGCAGTAGTTGGCACGCACGCACTTTTTAATGTAGAATTTAAAAATTTAGCCCTCATCATTGTAGATGAGGAGCATAAATTTGGAGTGAAACAAAAAGAAAAGATTAAAGAATTAAGCCAAAATATTCATTTGCTTTCTATGTCTGCTACTCCGATTCCAAGAACGCTTAATATGGCACTTTCTCGCATTAAAGGTTTGAGCGAGTTAAAAACCCCTCCAAGCGAGAGACAAGCCACGCGCACTTTTGTGAAAGCTTACGATGAATCTTTGTTAAAAGAAGTCATCTTGCGTGAGATTCGCAGAGGTGGGCAAATCTTTTATATCCACAACAATATTGCTACAATGGCACAAAAAAAAGAGGAACTTTTAAGTCTTTTGCCGCAATTAAAGCTTGCGATTCTGCATTCGCAAATTCCCTCTGCGCAAGCAGAAGACATTGTGCTAGATTTTGCCAAAGGTGCGTATCATCTCTTGCTTTGCACGAGCATTGTAGAATCAGGGATTCATCTGCCTAATGCCAATACGATTTTAGTAGATGGTGCGGATTGTTTTGGAATCGCAGATTTACACCAATTACGCGGACGCGTGGGGCGAAGCAATAAAGAGGGATTTTGTTATCTTTTAGTAGAGGATTTTGAAAGCATTACCGCAGATGCAAAAAAACGTCTTTTGGCATTAGAGAAAAACTCATTTCTAGGCAGTGGTGGGGCATTAGCCTATCACGATTTAGAGATTCGCGGAGGAGGCAATCTAGTGGGCGAAGCACAAAGCGGACATATCAAAAATATAGGCTATTCTCTGTATTTGCGCTTGCTTGAGGAGGCGATTTTTACTTTGAGTGGCGATGTGCAACAAAAACAAAGCCCTATTGATGTGAAACTTAGCGTTACGGCATTTTTAAATCCTGAACTGATAGAATCGGAGCGGTTGCGTTTGGAGATTTATCGGAGGCTTTCTAAGAGCGAAGACGAAAATGCTGTGTTTTTGATTGAGGGGGAGATTGAGGAGCGATTTGGGAGATTAGATGTCTATACAAGGCAGTTTTTGGACTTGATTCGTATTAAAATTATTGCGCGGAATTGTGGAATCACAAGCATTTTGAATTACCAACAAAACATTTCTTTTGTGGATTTAAAGGGCGAGAAATTGACGATTAAAGCTACAAGCAAAGATGAAGATGATTTGCTAGCAGCGGTTTTTGCGCATTTAGAAAGTCTAAAGTCCAAACAATTACAGAATAAAAGTAAAGAATCTTAAGGAACACAATGCGATTTGGAATAATTGGGGATATTGTCGGCAAGATTGGCAGGAGGCAAGTGGCGCATTATTTGCCTCAAGCAAAAGAGGAATTTGCATTGGATTTTGTCGTGGCAAATGGGGAGAATGCAAGCCACGGATTTGGGCTTAGTATTTCTTGTGTGCAGGAGCTTCAAGAGGCGGGCGTCAATGTCTTTACGGGAGGGAATCATATTTGGGACAAAAAGGATATTTTTCCTCTTTTGGCATTGGAAAATTCCAATGTCTTGCGTCCGCATAACTATCCGCAAGGTGTGGTGGGAAGTGGAATCTATCGCGGGAAAATCAGAAATGAGCCTTTTGCGATTCTTAATCTAATGGGGCATTTTGGTATGCCACAATGCGACAATGCGTTTCTTTGTGCCAAAAGTGCGGTGGAATCGCTACATCAAGAGGGGATTTTTAATATCCTTTTGGATTTTCACGCAGAAGCAACAAGCGAGAAGCGCGCAATGTTTATGATGCTAAAGGGGCAAATTAGCACGATTTGTGGCACGCATACGCACATAGGCACAGATGATTTGGAGATTTTTAGTGGGACATTTGGCGTAAGCGATATTGGAATGTGTGGCGCAAGAGAAAGCGTAATTGGAATGGACGCAAAAGAACCAATTGAGCGGTTTTTAACCGGTTTGCCTAATCGCCTCAATGTGCCAGAGGGGAATGGAATCCCGAGTATTTTTCAGATGATTGTATGTGAGATTACGCAGGGACAATGTATGCAAGCCTTTAAGCTCAAAGCAGTGGATAATGGAAAACTGCAAAAGACATTGAGCGCGGATAAGGAAAAGAAATGTTTAAAACAATAGACGCAAAAAACAATGCCATTTATCATTTTAAGCCGCTAGAAAGTATTTTGCAAAATTCCAAGATTCACTTTGTTGGGAGTGAGAATATTTTGTTTTTGAGCGAAAAAAGTTATTTGAAAAATACAAATATCAACTTTGGCGGCAAGAATGCTTTGGTGTTTATTGGCGATTCTACAATGACTGCGGATTCTATTGATGTGCAACACGAGAGCGTATGTTTCATTGGAAATAATAATTACTTTAATCCTGCTAGTAGAAGATGGTTTTGCGCAACAGAGTGTAAAAATATTATTGTAGGTAGCAATAGTTTGATTTCTTATGCCCTTTGGTTTAGGACGGCTGACCCTCATTTGATTTATGATGAGGATTCTAATTTACGCCTTAATCCTAGCAAAAGCATTTATCTAGGCGACCATATTTGGGTAGGGCAAGAAGTGGGATTCTTAAAAGGTTGTTTTATTGCTTCAGGTTCTGTCATAGGGGCAAAGAGCTTGGTAAGCGCAAAGAGGTTTTACTCTAACACAATCAATGCGGGGAATCCTTGCAGGGAAATTAAATCCAAGATTTTTTGGAGTGGAGAGTGCGTGCATAGCTGGGATAAAGCGATGACAGAGCATTATATGCAAAACCACAAAGATGACTTCAAATTCACCTACCAAAAAGATTCCTTTCTTTCTCCTTATGCCATAGAACAAAAGCTAGAATCCTTGCAAAGCGCACAAGAAAAGTTAGAATTTATTTATGATTTTCTCTATTGCAATACAAATAAGAATCGCTTTGCTTATTTTGAAGATTGTCCTTTTGAGATTCCTTTACCCTTAATGCCTAAACAATTTGAAAAACTAAAGTTTAAAACCTTAAAAACTCCTCAATCCATTTTTAC